>JAYQBI010000012.1:0-16704 GCA_038137235.1 Opitutales bacterium
CCTTCAAAAATAGATTGAGCGACGGCCGCTCGGGCAGCTCCTCCAGCACCAAGAACCAAAATATTAAATTCTTCCATCTGCTTTTTGAAGGCTTGGAAAATTGCCCGTGACAAACCTACCCCATCGGTATTGTAGCCCCGCCACTCTCCTTTTTCCCAATTAAGAGTATTGACTGCACCCATCGCTCGAGCCTTTTCATCAATCGAGGAAAGCAGAGGCAAAACATCTACTTTATGGGGAATTGTTAAGTTTAAACCCCGAAATCCAAATTCAGCAAGTTTGGAGAGAGCAGATGCCAAGTCTGATGGCAGAACTTCAATTTTGCGGTAATTCCAAAGACGAAAACTTGACTCTTTTTCTGCAAGTATGGCAAGGGCGGCATTATGCAGTTTTGGACTGATTGAATGTTTGACTGGACAACCAAGAACCGCCAGCCCAACTTCATTTTTTGGGAGATTACTTAAATCATTAATAAGAAAGGTTTCGTTAAGCATTGGATGCTTCCTGATGAACTCTCTCGAATTCATTAACAAAGGATTCGAACATCTTTGTTTTGGGTATATTATTTTCTGATGCATAGTGACGGCAAAGGTTTCGGCATGCTCGAGTCAAAGTTTCTGCTACTGTCACCGGGAGGAGGGTGACTCCAGATTCCTCGTCAGGAAGCACTCCAAGTTTGTCTTCCATCTGCTCCAATTCCATAATTCTACCACCAGCCCAGCAATCGATATAAAAAGGATACCGTTCCGAGAAACATCCGACCATAAAACGTCCAGGTGTGCCAATAGGGTCGAGTTCAAAACCAATCCGATGGGCAACCAAAATATAAATCGCACACAATGAAATGGGTAGACCTTCCCGCCGATCCAATACCCGGTGCAAAAAACTGTTTTCCGGATTTTCGTAATTTTCACGAGCACCCCGAAATCCATATTCATGAAAAAGTACCCGGTTGATTACTTCACAGGTCATACGGGGGCTAGATGGCTTAAGGATTAACTCCCGACAACGATCTGCTAATTTATCGAGAAAAAATGAATAAGTGGAAGTCTCAAAATCGGGATAAACCGTCCGATCCAACAAAAACCAGCCAGTTTCGAGCTCGTAACGGAGTGAACGGATAAAACGAAAGAAATCTCCAGCACCATCGATCCAACCTAGTTTCTCAATCATATCAAGAGCCTGTTTAGCCAAATAGGCGTTGTTGCCTTGGCTAAGACCGACTAAAAATTCTCTTCCTTCCTCCGGTACTTCTTGGAGAAATTTTATTAGAGCATCACGAACAACTGCAGACTCGTCGTCCAATAAATTTTGAACCGCAATCCATCTTGATGTCATCACCCTATTACTTCTATTCTCAGGTTTCATCGCTTATTATCACACTCGCGCCAAACAAGAAACAGGGCAAGTACTGGTTTGGACACATTGGCTGAAAAAAAAGATTTATCGATTTCCAAACAAAGCTGAACCTACGCGAATCATTGTACTTCCACAGGCAATTGCTTCTTTGAGATCATCTGACATTCCCATTGATAATTCTCTAAGTTTTACTCCATGGCTTGCTTCGAGTACATTTTTTAAATCTGCTAATTTTTGAAAACAGGCGCTGGCAACCGACAAATCACTTGGAACAAAGGGGGCAATTGTCATCAATCCGTCAACGCAAAGATGGGAGGAACCGAGAACTTCATCCAGGGCTTCAGGGACATCCTCAACCGAAAATCCATGCTTTGCTGGATCATTTCCAGCATTCACCTGTAAAAGAACCGAAGTTTTCTGATCAATTCGTGCGGAGGCAGCCTGTAACTTCCTAATTAGCTTCAGGGAGTCCAAGGTTTGGATACGAGAAAAAATACCCACCGCTTGATTGATTTTATTGCTTTGCAAATGACCGATCATTTCCCAGCCAATTTCAGAAATTTGATCATGTTTTTCCTTAGCTTCCTGGACGCGATTTTCCCCTACTCTCAAGAGCCCTACATCACGACAATACTCAACCGCACTCACAGGCCAATTTTTAGTAACAGGTAACAAAGAAATTTCCTCTAAATCCCTTCCGCAGAGACTGCACGCTTCCTTGACCCTCTCTCGGAGAATTCGTAAATTTTGCAAAAATTGTTCCCGACTTATCATAAGTATGGCTTGTCTTAATTACTTTATTACATTAGTTCAATTTATAATCACATGCATATTCAGAATTTTAAAACCTTCTGCGACTTGGTTGAAAGTAAAAGCTTTTCCAAGGCTGCAAAATTGAACGAAGTCACTCAATCTGCCGTAAGTCAACAACTTAAGGCAATGGAGTCGCACTATCAAATGCTTATTATTGACCGGAATCAAAAGAAGTTCCGGTTAACACCACAAGGAACTGCCTTGTATTCAACATTCAAGCAAATTCTGAATCTCTATGACCAATTAAACTGCGAGATTCAGGAGATGCGAAATGTTGTTAGTGGGACTGTTCAAATTTCGACGGTTAACAGTATTGGTCTCCATGTTCTTCCTCCCTATCTAAAATCTTTCCTTAGAGCGTTTCCTTCCGTTAATGCAAGAGTCGAGTATCGTCGTGCAAATCTTGTCTATGATGACGTCTTGCATGGAAATGCTGATATCGGACTTATCGCTTTTCCTGTTCCTCAAAAAGATTTAGAAATTATTCCATTTGCTAACGATGAACTAATTGTGGCAATGAGTCCCGATCATCCCCTCAGCCAAAAACGGATGATTGCGGTTAAGGACTTACAAAGTCTCGAATTTATCGCCTTTGAAAAAGACATACCTACGAGAAAAGCAACTGATGAAATTCTCGCTAAATCTGGGATCGATGTTTCTGTAGTTATGGAGTTTGATAATGTGGAAACTGTCAAACGGGCTATTGAAATTAATGCGGGGCTTGCGATCCTTCCAGCCAGTACGGTCGTCAATGAAGTTGAAAGAAAGCAATTAGTCAGTTTTAAATTAGAAGGGGGTATTCACAACCGTCCGCTTGCCATTATTCACAAAAACACAAGAATGCTCACTCCTGCTCTTCGGTCTTTCATTGAACTTTTAAAAGAAGGTCCTAAACAGGACTAATTATGCGTAGTTTTCGACTTCATCCTAGTCAATTATTTTCAAGGCAGGAAATGCCTCAGTCAAGGTAGCAGTAAAACTGCCAACAATCACCTTACTTCTAACTCGAACTGGTACCTTTCTATCATCATCAGAATACCAAACTTCAAGCATTCCTTTTGGGCTCTTATTAAATACACCACCTAAATTTTCCATCTCAGGAGAAGTTCTAACTGCAAAAATTTTTCCTTGAGGAAGTTTGATATGCTCCCTTGTTCCAGTGCGAACAACTACTTGCATAAATTTTTTACCATCACAGGTAGGAAGTGTGGTTTTTCCGCCCGGCACCAACGAATGTAGCCGAAAAAAATAAGCAATCGACAATGGATCAAATACCGGTCCAGGAATTGGAGTAATTTTCGTAATATTATTTCCCTCAAAATACCTCGCTTCCTTTTTCTTATAGTCATATTCGACCAAAATTTCACGGTGTGTGCTACCTTCATGTTGAGATTTCTCATACTTTAATGTTTTAGAAAAAGACGAATCCAATGTGCTCGTGACGGTAGTACGCACTTTATAAAATGCGTCAGCGAAAGAATTAGTTCTTACATGAAAGCGCACAATTTTGGGACCGTCAGGCTCTTCTGGATGCGCTGAAAACACCTCCATTGATGCGGACCCAACCTTGAAAAAACCCCATTTCAAATCATACTCCAATCGTTCACCCAAGATGAAAGGTAAGTTGGTTTGTGAGAAGAAAGATTCTCTCCCTAAAACATCACTTATTGCCCCGAAAAGAAAAAGCAGTAGGGCTAGAATTTTTTGTATAATCAAGAAACGAATACAGAATTTAATTTCCAAACATCACTGGCATATTCACCAATGGTTCGATCTGAGGAAAATTTTCCTGACCCGGCAACATTTCTGATTGCCATCGCTGACCATTTCTCACGATCAAGAAAGGTTTCTCCAGCAAGTTCTTGTGCATCAATGTAAGCGCGATAATCAGCAAGGACTAAATATGGATCCCCCCAATCAAGAAGCCCCTTGGTCAAATCCGAAATCAATCCCCCTTTGCCTGGGCAGAAAAAATCAGAAGACAGCCAATCGAGAACAGCCTTCAACTCCTCATCGTTCTCATAGAATGAAAAGGGATCATAACCATTTTTCCTTAAATCTTCAACTTCCTCAACAGTTTTGCCAAAAATAAAGATGTTGTCCTCTCCGACCTCTTCGAGAATTTCAACATTAGCACCATCAAGCGTACCAATTGTAAGTGCACCATTTAGGGCAAACTTCATATTGCCAGTACCAGATGCCTCTTTACCAGCGGTGGAAATCTGCTCAGACAAGTCACTGGCTGGAATAATGTTTTCTGCAGCGGAAACACCATAATTAGGCCAGAAAAAGACCTTGAGCATGTTCTTTATCCGTGTATCAGAATTGATTTTCTTGGCCACCAGATTAATGGCATGGATAATTACCTTAGCCATGTGATAACCGGGAGCCGCTTTGGCACCAAAAATAAATACGCGTGGTGGAATTTTTAATTCAGGGTTTTGTAAAAGCCGACGGTATAAAGTTAAAATATGTAACAAATTTAAGTGCTGACGCTTGTACTCGTGCAAGCGTTTGATTTGAACATCAAAAACTGCGTCCGGACTAATCTCCAAATCGAACCTAGATTTAATCAAATTTACTAAGTTTACTTTATTTTGATACTTGATCTCCCAAAACTTCTCTCGAAAAGAAGTATCATCGGCATATTTTTCCAACCCGCGTAACAAAGAAGAATTCGTAATCCATTCCGTGCCAATGGTGGCATTTACCAATTCAGCTAACTGAGGATTGCAACCAAGCAACCAGCGCCGAGGGGTAATTCCGTTGGTTTTATTGTTAAATTTTTCTGGGTAAAGATCAGCAAACTCTCGAAGCAACCTTTCTTTAAGTAACTTTGTGTGAAGTGCGGCAACACCATTAACAGAATGACTTCCCACAACAGATAAATGAGCCATTCGAATTTGACCATCAGCAACAATAGCCATTCGTTGCCTTCGACTCTCATCATTTGGTACAATCTTGTGAACCTCTGAATCCAAGAAGCGACGATTAACCTCCAAAACCAAATCATAATGCCGAGGCAAGACCTTGGCAAACAGACCTTCACTCCAAGTTTCCAATGCTTCTGGAAGAAGAGTATGATTGGTATAAGCAAATGTACTCTTAACCAGTGCCCAAGCCTTTTCCCAAGACATTGCCTCCTCATCAATCAAAATGCGGAGTAGTTCAAGAATAGCTACGGCAGGATGAGTGTCGTTAAGTTGTACTACAACTTTATCAGAAAACTCATCCCATCCTTGATGAGTTCTACGATAACGGGCGATGATGTCCCGAAGTGAACAGGATACAAAAAAGTATTGTTGCACCAACCTGAGTTCTTTTCCATTTTCAGTCTCATCATTTGGATATAAAACTTTTGAAATGGTTTCTACAGTAGCCTTTTCCCTGACCGCCTCCACATAGCCGCCCTGATTGAAAATATCTAAATCAAATTCCTCAGAGGCTTTCGACTCCCAAAGCCTGAGAAAATTTACTGTCTTTGCCCCATAACCGACGATGGCAACATCGTAGGGCAGTCCATCGACAACCCGAGCCCCTACCCAATTCGGACGGTAATTGCCCTTATCATCATAATCATGCTCTACATGACCATAAAATTGTACTTTCTGAATGAACTGCGGACGGGCAATCTCCCATGGATTGCCAAAACGGCGCCAGTCATCAGGTTTTTCAATCTGCCTACCATTTTCAAATTCCTGTTTAAACAAACCATATTGGTAATGAATGCCATACCCAATAGCAGGAAGATCCAAAGTGGCCATTGAATCGAGAAAACATGCAGCTAATCGCCCCAGACCTCCATTACCCAAGCCCATATCATGTTCTTCTTCACAAAGTTGGGGTAATTCATAGCCAAGATCACTTAGAGCTCTTTCCAGAGATTTGCGTATACCTAAGTTACAAAGATTCGAATTAAGCAAACGGCCCATCAAATACTCAAGACTGAGGTAATGGATCCGACGAGCATCTTCCTCAACATGAGTTTTCTGAGTTTTCATGTATCGATCCATTATCCTCTCCCGCACGGCTAAACAGACTGCTGTCCATATTTCCTGAGAAGAAGCACTCTCAGTATTACGGGCAAGATTGAGCCTAAGTTGACGAAGAATGGATTCTTTTAATTCCTCAACCGTTGAGGGATCGATACATTCATTAGTGGAAGGTTTTTGTAATACGGTCATGAAGAAAACGATTAAAAAAATCAAATGCCAGTGGAAATTCCTTTTAAGGATTGATTACTCAATACACCATTCTTTTCACATCTTGAAGACACAATATCTTCAATTGGCAGAAAATTCATAGATAGATAAATGATGATAATTCTCACCCGGGCGTAGCACACAGCTTTGCCACCCTTTTTCATTCTGGTGATTTGGACTATCGGGAAAAACCTGCGGCTCAAGACACAGACCGGAACGGAGAGGATACAGACTACCGTTGCTTCCTCTAAGTGATCCATCCAAATAATTACCACTGTAAAACTGAACGCCGGGTTGATTCGTGAAAAGCTTGAGTTGTCTACCGCTCTCAGGGTCTTGCAATACTGCAGCAAGTCCCAACTTATCGCGATGAGGCACGACCCATGTGTGGTCGTATCCTTTCCCAACTTTGAGTTGGGGATGATTTTGATTGATTCTTGATCCCACAGCAGTAGGAGAACGAAAATCAAATGGGGTACCCGCTACACTCTGAAGACCGGTCGGAATATTGGTACCATCAGTGGCAACAAAAGAAGACCCAGGCAAAGTAAGAAGATGATCTAAAATTGTAGGATTCCCCTCTCCTGAAAGATTGAAATATGTGTGATTGGTAAGATTAATCACGGTTGCTTGATCAGTGACTGCCTTAATATCGATCGTTAGTTGATTACTGTCACTCAAGGTATAAATCACCGTACATTTTAGGTTTCCTGGATAGCCCTCTTCGCCGTCCATACTTTGATAAGTCATGATTACGCCAAGTCCATCCTCCAAAGGTTTGCCGTTCCAGATTCTTTTGTCAAATCCCTGGTCTCCCCCATGTAAATGGTTGAGTCCGTTATTGGTAGCCAATTGATATTCTTTTCCATCCAGTAAAAATTTCCCTTTTGCTATGCGGTTAGCATAGCGACCAGCAATACATCCGAAATAAGGGCTTTTTTCGACATAATCGTTCAAATTATTAAATCCCAAGGAAACATTTACTTTTTTTCCGTTACGGTCGGGCACAATTATTTCCCGAATCGTAGAACCATATTCCAAAATACTGACCTCCATCCCCTTCTTATTGATCAGACGAAATTCATTTATCTTGGAACCATTGGCTAATGTCCCAAATACTTTTTTTGATACAGTCATTGGCTTAGTTGATAATACTTCTGGGTCTTCTTTTATTCCAAGTGATTCTCGAGTTGCACGGTAGGCAATTCTGCTTTTTTCAGATATATAATCTCCACTAGTTTTGATTTTTGCTAAGGTGATTTTTGGGATCTCAGAAGGGGTGCAAGAGAAAATCCCTCCCAAGCTGATGAAAATAAGAAAAAAATGAGTGCTTGCATGGTTTTTCATAATTTGGGGACATATTGTATACGCATTCTAAATCTACAAGAATCAAAGTTTTCTTTTAAATCGAGTCTCAAAATCTCGAATGGGAATTTCAAAATAAACTGGTTTACCGCGAGGACAAACATATGGGTTACGACAACGCAAGAGCTGATCAACTAAATCAATAATTTGCCTCTCTGAAAATTCATCCCTGTTTTCTTGTTGATAGCTCACCTGTCTCTCCAAAGCCAGCCTGGCAAAAGACTCAATTTGCAACTTGCCACCATTCTCTCGGGCAATTTCTAAAAAATCCCTCAAGTAAGATGCGGCTTCTCCCGGAGCGAGCCAATGGGGGCATCCTTCTAATCGATAAAAGTTTCTACCGAACTCTTCCAAAACAAAACCCAACTGACGCAGTTTTAAAAGACTGGCCTCTAGGTTTGAACCATCAATTCCATCAAATTCTAAAGGTTCGGGAAGCAACATAGTTTGTGAAATCGATTGTTCCGAATTTCGTAGACTATCTTCCAGCTGTTCGAAACGCACTCTTTCATAAGCAGAACTCGCGTGCAATGCTACCACCCCATCAGGCGTAGAGAAAAGAACGAGATCTCCATGAAGCCGATCCAATAATTTCCAATCCGCACCTGGATCGTTTTTTTCACCCACCAGCTTATGATCAATCATCGATTGATGAGGCATTTGATCAAAAATTAATTTGGAAGGCTCTTGGCTATCTAAATCCTTATCTTCTTTTTTATCGGATAAAGCCTTTTTTTCTACCAACGATTCTAATTCTACATCTTTTTTACTACCAAAGATTTCCAATGCCTGTGAATCAATCCGGGGAACAAAACCACCATTTTCCCTTTCGTACTTAACTTTCGTTTCAAAAGGTGGGAAGTTGTGCTTGGGCGAAGCCATTAACTTATTATGCTTTAGCACATTTTCGAGAACAAATGTGCGTACTTGTGGTTCATTACGGAAGCGAATTTCTCGCTTCGACGGATGAACATTTACATCAACTGCAGCGGGGTCGATATCAAGAAAAAGAATGACGGGAGGAAACCTCCCTTTGGGTATGAATGTATGAAATGCCTCGATTACAGCATAAGAAAGGGTTTTGCTGTCGACTGGTCTGCGGTTCACGAAAAAAATCATTTCCTTGCGCGTTGAACGACTCTGGCCAGGTCTTCCAATCAGACCATTTATTTTTAAATCATTTTCCTTAGCATTTACAGGAGCTAAAGAATCCGCGAATCCGCGGCCAAAGATTTCCCTCACCCTCTCTTCAGAATCTTTACACGCAGGTGAACGAAATATAGTGCGCCCCCCTTCAATTAAGGTAAATGTAATTGCTGGATGAGCCAAAGCATAAAGTTTAGCCATGTGGACGAGGTGAGTGGCTTCAGTTATCTCTGTCTTGAGAAATTTTCTTCTCCCCGGGACTGAATTGAAAAGATGGGAAACTTCAACTCTAGTCCCATGGGGCATTCCACATTCCTTACAGTGAATCATTTTACCTCCATTGACAAAAATCTCTGTCCCTTCCTGAGAAGTCTTGAAACGACTGCGAAGGATGAAACGACTGACACTGGCAATTGAAGGAAGTGCCTCACCCCGAAATCCGAATGTTCCAACTTCATTTAAATCACTGGCTTTTCGAATCTTACTAGTAGCATGTCTTTCAAGGGCCAAAAGAGCCTGATCGGATGTCATTCCAGTCCCATCATCCTCTACGCGCAGGTAAGATTTACCTCCATTCCGAAATTCGATCTCAATTTTTTTCGCTTCCGCATCAATGCTGTTCTCGACTAATTCTTTAAGCACCGCAACTGGACGCTCAACCACCTCACCTGCTGCAATTTGATTTGCCACTTGGTCAGAAAGTATTCGAATTTCTGGCATGACTCTTACGTAAGAAGGAATGATGTTTTCGACAACGGGAAAACAAACAAAATCATTGGAGCTTGGGCATGAAGAGTTTCTCTGCCATGATAAACGATTACTTTTTCATATGCCTAATGCTCTCATAAATCAATCGAGTCCATATCTCAAGCACGCTTCAAATCAGCCGGTTGAGTGGGAACCTTGGGGCAAACCCGCATTCGACAAGGCCAAAAAACTTGATAAGCCGGTTCTTGTTTCGATTGGTTACGCCTCCTGCCACTGGTGCAGACAGATGGAACGGGATAATTACGAAGACCGGTATATCGCGTCTATCATGAATCGTTATTTTGTTTGTATAAAGGTAGACCGAGAGGAGCGACCTGACCTTGATCATTTCTATATGGAAGCATCTCGTATGTTTAATCAGTCTGCCGGTTGGCCACTACATGCATTCTGCCTCCCCGATGGGTCCCCCTTTTGGTGCGGAACATACTTTCCAAAGGAGGATACAGGAAATGGCATTGCCCCTTGGCCTCAGGTTCTTCTGCGGATTGCTGAACATTATAAAAATTTCAGGGAAGAACTGATCGAAAATGGGAAAAATGCATTAGCTAATCTCGTGCATTCGAACAATTCAAACCTGGGTCATCCGAGCGAATGGAAAAATGAAATGCTCATAGACGCTGCCAAAATATTGAGTGAGGCACATGATGATCTGGAGGGAGGCTTTACTCCTTCTCCTAAGTTCCCATCATCAATGAAGATGGATTTTCTTTTCGCCTTGAATGAGGCAGAGTCCGTTCGTCAAAATTTGGAGTTTTCTAAGCGCTTGGACTTTTGTGTAAACAAAACACTTGAAGCCATAGCGAATGGTTCCTTGTTCGATCATGTCAATGGTGGTTTTTTCCGATATTGCTTGGATAGGAAATGGTCTTCCCCTCATTTTGAAAAAATGCTTTCTGATAATGCATTGCTAGTTTCGACTTTCTCTCGATCATGGAGAAAATTTCATAACCCGCGAGACCGTAAGATACTCGAAAAAACATTATCATGGATCGAAAGAGAAATGGGTAATCCATCTATTGGTTATGCAGGTTCGCTATCGGCAGAATCTAATGAAATGGAAGGTGGCCACTATCTCTGGGAATACAAAGAAATGGAAAATGTAATTGGGAAAAAAGAGGCAAAGAAAGCGAAACTTTCTTGGGGACCTTTTGCAAATGCAAATACTGATTTTTTTCTTCCCAGAACCAGCGATGAAAATGAAATATCTTTCGAAAAGCAAGAGGCCATATTTCAAAAACTCCATCAAGCACGCCAAGACTGTAAAGGTCCCCAAAGGGATGAGAAAAGATCCTGCTTCCAAAATGCTTTAATCGTTCGGGCATTTATTGATGCGGGAGTTGCTTTGGGTGACAATTCTTACATCGAAAAATCAAAGGATCTACTTATGTGGATGGAGTCAACATTTACATTAACTGAAGGAGGAATTTCATCCATGCTCTACCCAGACCAAACAAGAAGCAAATTTGCTTTTCTTGAAGATTACACTTTTTGGGCTGAGGCGGTGCTTTCCTTTGCTACAATTTCTGAAGTTTGGAAGTTAGGGAAATCAAAGGAATGGATCAATAAAGCGGAATCGCTGATCAAGTTAGCAATGGCTGAATTTAGAGATCATAATTTGGCTGGTTATTTCACTAGTTCTGAGAAAGTTGACTATGGTTGTCTTGTCAGAAAAAAATCATGGTATGATCACGCCATCCCATCAGGTAACTCCTCACTTTTACGTTGCTTCTCAATATTATCTGTTCTTGGAACTGAAAAAGTAAAGTGGCAAAGAGAATATGAGGAAGCGTTAAGTGCGTATTCTAAAATTGTGAGAGAGTCACCTGACGGTATTGGTCATGCACTTTCATCAATATCGGATTATGTGATTGGAATTGTTCAGATCAAAGGACCTATCCAATTCATTAGTGAGATGGCTAATGAATTAAAGAATGTTAATTACAGGACAATCTACCTTGTGGAAGACGCGGAAGTATCAGTGCACATTAACAATAAAAACGCTGAAATCCCCACAAAAGACCCATTAAATATTATCCAAGCACTAAATAATTAATAACTAAGAATTTTTCTTTGCAATTAATTTACTGAGTGAACGACCATCTTCTCTGACCACTTTTTCCGCAATTTCATTTATGTCATAAGATTTACCATGAAGGGCAAGGGAAGCGACATTGATTGCTGCACGAATTAGCTTGGAATCAGTCTTAACACGATGACCCGTTTTAGACAATACTCGCTCCACTTCATCCAGCATGGTCAAATCATCTTCAGTAAGGGTGATAGTTCGAACAACTCTTTTGGGTAAAATATTATCTTTCATATCTAATAATCTATTGAAAAGCGTGAAAATTACAAAACATATAGTGACTATTTAAACTTAATGTATATTTGATCAAAAAAAGCCCCTTAAGTAAGGGGCTAGAAATATTGGCTAATATATTAATTACGGTTAATGCAATTTAGGTCATCAAATGAGCGCCTTAGCCTTTCAACAAAAGCAACTTCACCAGCACGCAACCATACACGAGGATCGTAGAACTTTTTATTTGGTTTATCATCACCTTCAGGGTTTCCAAGCTGTCCTTGCAGGTAATCCTTATTAGTTTTGTAATATCCATGAACCCCATCCCAAAAAGCCCATTGCATGTCAGTATCAAGATTCATCTTCACAACCCCATATCCAATGGCCTCGCGGATTTGTTCACGTGAAGAACCAGATCCACCATGAAAAACAAAATCTATAGGTTTGCCAGATAATCCGTGCTTTTCTTTGATAAAGTCCTGAGAATTCTTGAGAATAATAGGAGTCAGCTCAACATTTCCCGGTTTGTAAACTCCGTGAACATTTCCAAAAGCGGCTGCGACGGTAAAACGGTTGCTGATCGAGGATAAAACTTCATATGCCTGGTTCACTTCTTCAGGTTGAGTGTAAAGACGGGCACTATCAATGTCAGTATTGTCTACACCATCTTCCTCTCCACCTGTTACGCCAAGCTCGATCTCAATGGTCATATCCAACTCATTCATTCTCTTGAAATATTGACTACAGGTTGAGAGATTCTCTTCGATTGGCTCTTCCGAAAGGTCAAGCATGTGAGAGCTGTAAAGAGATTTGCCCTCTCTTTCATAAAATTTTTCGCTTGCATCGAGCATACCATCGATCCAAGGAAGCAATTTTCTAGCAGCATGATCAGTATGAAGAATTACTGGTACATTATACGCCTCGGCCATTGCATGGACATGCATTGCTCCTGAAACTGAACCGGCTACCGCACCTAATTGGTTTTCATTATTTAAACTTTTTCCAGCAAAAAACTGCCCCCCTCCATTGGAAAACTGAACCATTACAGGTGACTTTACTGCAGCTGCTGTCTCCAAAACTGCATTTACAGTGTGGCTGTTGACTACATTTACCGCAGGTAGTGCGTATTCGTTTTCTTTGGCATCTTCGAAGATCGCTTGAACAGCATCTCCGGTTGCCACACCTCCAGGGAATTTATTACTCATTTTAAATAATTTATTAATTAAGGGTGAAAGGACTTCATTGCCACATGGAGGCAATACAAGCAAAGAAAATATTTATATCAAGAATGGATTAATGTAGTAAATCTTCAATATTGGACGACCCAAGTGCTTTTTCAACCTCGTCCAACTTAATGAAAGTGGTACGGGTATGGGGAAGTTTGTACTTCTTGAATACTTTTTTGTCGAGAAGGTAGTAAAGTTTTCGTCTTGAGATGCGTAAAACCTTTGCAGCTTCAGAAATTTTGAGGATTTTAGGTGCAGGAGGCTTCCGGATTTCTCGCATCGATTCCTGCTGGTCCAAAAGAGATTCTTCCATCCTGAAGATACGATCTTCCAAAGCGAATAACTTTTCTTTAATTTCAGAAAGAACCAAAAAGATTACCTCATTTTCGATGGCTTCACGGTCTTTCACCCCAAGTTCCATTTCTTTGAGATTTCTAAAACGAAAGGCATCTACCATGGAACGAAAAAACTTCCTGTGTCGTTTCTTTCGATATGTCCAGGAAATACAATGAGGTGAAGCACGGTCTTTCGCCAAAGAATAAGAGACTTTCATAAGATTGTAATTGCTCGATTAGAAAGGTTTACAGATAATTATATAAGCTAATATACATACCAGACCACACCAATGAGCGACAAAAATTTTCCTGAAGTTGTACGAGAAATCCATAGCCAAGACGATCGTTATGCGAAAGGAGCGTACTATTTTATAAGAGAGGCCCTCGACCACACTTTAAAATCTGCAGAAAAAAAAGAACCAGCCAAAGGAGGTCATGTTTCTGGAAACGAATTGCTGGAAGGGATTCGTGAGTATGCCTTAGAGCGATTCGGTCCAATGACTATGACTTTAATGGATCATTGGAATATTCGAAAATGCAGAGATTTTGGCGAAATTGTCTTTAACTTGGTTGAACATGGCATTCTGGGAAGAACTGAAAACGATTCTCTTGAAGACTTCGAAAACGGATACGAATTTGCTACTGCATTTAATGAACCTTTTCTCCCTAACAGAAGAAAAAACTCCACTTCCGAATCAAATTAAATCAATCATCCTGCTCCGAATAGTTGATAGAGTAGAAAAATTAGTGCAACCAAACCTATCGCTTTATAGATTGAGGTTATTCTAAGTACATTTTTGCCACTACCAAAAGCTCCTCCCCTGTAATCTTGCTCTTCTCCTGTAAAATTCTCTTTTCTATTTTTAAAACAAACAGGACATTGATTTCCGTCATCCTTATGCCACTCAAAATCACAGACCTTGCAGTTATAAAAAACGGAAGTGTTTTCTTGCTTCATTAATTATATTTTATCTTGATCCTTGTAGCTTTTGCCAAAATTTTTAATTATTCAGATGATGACTAGATTTCTGCAAGTTGCAATTTTTAGTAGAAGCAACGATCTCTCATACCTAGTCATATTTTCACTTTTAACCTTCTTCTCGGGACATGATGCTTGCGCTAATAACTCTCTCAAAGAATCAGTAAGCTCTATTCAAGCTAAAGCCATGCAAGGGGATAGCTATTATCAGGGTCTTCTTTCCTTGTATTACAAATATGGCAGTAACGGGCTTTCGATTGATATGGATGAGGCTGAAAGATGGGCCAAAAACGCGACAAGAAAAGGTGGTGGGATTGGCATGGCTACATTAGCTTCAATTCATTTTGAGAAAGGAAAAACAGACAAAAGCCAATTTCTCTATGATGAAGCCTACCTCCACTCCAACCTCCGAGAATTAGCTAAATCCAAAGATCCATTTGCTCTTTTTTGCATTGGACTTATGGAAATGGATAATCCTCCAAGGAATCCTCAAAAAGGCTTCAGGAATATTCAAACTTCTGCCAAAATTGGTTTACCAATCGCACAAGCAACTTTAGGAGTAATTTATCTAACTGGCTCTGGTATTGAAAGAGATGTTAATGAGGGAGTCAAGTGGTGCTCACTTGGAGCAAGAAAAAAAATTCCTCTTGCAATGTATTATTTGGGACTGGCCTACTCTTTTGGAGATGGTGTGACCAAGAACCAAGATTATGCAAGCAGATGGATTCGTGCTGCTGCCGACAGGGGATTAGTCTCTGCTCAACACACATTGGGAATGCGTCTTGGCATGGGGGATGGAATGGAGAAAAATTTAAAACATGGTGTTTTATGGCTTAGAAAAGCGGCCGCAAATGGTTCGGAAGATGCAAATATACAACTCCGCAGATTTGAAACCTTATTAAATTCGAATCGTGAAATTTCTAAAACTTCCCATTCATTCGATAAAATGGATAATCCACCATCTCAAATAGAGGACACTTCTACGAAAGTTAGTAGAGAAATTGGCCTCAAGAATTATAACAATAAAAATTACAAGCAGGCTAAAATCCACTTTTTGCGAGCATCTGAACAAAACGATGCTGTTTCCCAGAGATATTTAGGAATTATGCACTTTTTGGGACAAGGTTGTAAGAAGGATAATCAACTTGCTAGAACTTGGTTTAACAAAGCTGTCAACTCAGGTGATCCTGACTCCCAAAGGTACCTTAAGGTTATGCAGAGAATTTCAGATTAAATATATTTATTGAGCCCAAGCTGCGTCGGCTAAATTAAGCCCAATTAAATTGTCACCATTATTAAGGCTAATCGACTTTGACCAAACTACGCCGACCTGACCCATCGGCGAAGTACCAACTAAATAATATTTGCCACTCGGTAGGTTATTCAAGTTACCTTCTCCCAGAGAATTCGTTTTGATTCTTCTTAGACTTGCCCTTGCTAGGGCATTACGTATCTTGGCTGCAGCTCCTGGAAACTTATATCCCCGCTGAACAGATCTTGCCCAAAACTCCGCAAAGCTTTGTATACCTTCAGAACGAGGCAATCTAATATTCTCTGCACTTAAAATTGTTTGGAGATCATCCTCAACAACGAAGAATTCTGTAAAGGCTGCAGGTCTTACTTTATTATCAAGAAATTTAACATTGGCTTGCACCCTTAGATTTGCATTGCCAGAAGCAGTATTTTTGATCGTAGGTAAGTCCTTAGAATCAGGGATGAACATTGTGGATGGCGATTGAGCAAATCGAGAACTACTAGATGGAGCCATTCGATTGGTAGAGCCTGATCTATAACGGTTTAAGTTGGATGAATAACTGGTGCCTAGGGGCGTGCTTACAGGAATCATCGATGATACGGAACCTCCATCCTGTAAAACACGGATAGCATTTCTAGCAGACACAAGAGCTTTTTCGAGAGAATCAATACGAAAACGAGCGTCTGAAAGCTCATCGTTGAGGAGATCGATCTTCAATTTGGAAGATTTCCCTCTTTCAAGCACTTCCTGTTTTATCTCTCTGGCATCAGCTAATTGACGTTTAAGTTCCTCAACAACAGCCCGCTCCTGATCTAGCATTACCTGAGCATTCATGTTAGATTGAGATAATTCACGAATTTGTTCATCAATACGATCACGGTTAGGAAGGTTACTCAATTGATCCAGTTGATTTTTTAAATTTTCATTTTCTACACGAACACGGTTAAGTTCTTG
>JAYQBI010000013.1:0-16684 GCA_038137235.1 Opitutales bacterium
AGGGGATTTATGCCTATGTCACCCTCAATGCGGGGCAGGAATACACCGAGGAATTGCGTGGGGAACTGAAACAGCAGGTGCGTTCGGTAATCGGACCGATTGCCACCCCTGATGTGATTCACTGGGCACCCGCCCTCCCCAAGACCCGATCGGGCAAGATTATGCGCCGGATTTTACGCAAGATTGCCACTGACGAGACTGACCAGATTGGGGATACCTCAACGCTTGCGGATCCCACGGTTGTCGACAATCTCATCGCCAACCGGTGAATAAGATTTTCGCTTGGCGCTCGCCAAGTCGGATTCATTCGTTCATGGATAGTTACGGATACGGAAAATGAAAATTTATTTAAACGGAGATTATGTCGAGAAAGAGGATGCGAAAATTTCCGTCTTCGATCATGGCTTGCTTTACGGCGATGGGGTTTTCGAGGGAATTCGACTGTACGATGGTTGTGTCTATAAATTAGACGAACATCTCGAGCGTCTTGAGCATTCCGCTAAGGCAATTCTTTTGGAAATGCCCATGACTCGAGCCGAATTCGCTGATGCGGTCTGTGAAACCTGCCGTCAAAATAACCTGCAAAATGGATACATTCGATTAATCGTGACACGCGGTCCTGGACACCTCGGCCTGACCCCTGATGGTTGTGGTCCGCAAAGCGTGATCATTATTGCAGACAATATTCAACTTTATCCCGAAGAGCTTTATGAGAATGGACTTAAGATTATTTCCGTGCCCACTCGTCGGATTAATGCTGCAGCTCTCCCACCAGCGGTTAAGAGCCTTAATTATTTAAACAATATTTTGGCCAAAATTGAGGCAAAAAGGGTAGGGTTTTTGGAGGCATTAATGCTCAACGATAAGGGAGAAATTGCCGAGTGCACTGGGGATAATGTCTTTATTATCAGAAACGGCGTACTTTACACCCCCCCTCTTGATGCAGGTTCACTGCGTGGAATTACTCGGGCAGCAGCCATGAAGATTGCCAAGGGAATGGGGGTAGAGGTAAAAGAACAGGCACTGACCCGATACGATTTGTGGATTGCAGATGAATGCTTTCTTACTGGAACGGCTGCGGAAGTGATTCCGTGTGTTGAGGTGGATCACCGACCAATTGGGGATGGGAAACCAGGAGAATTAACCAAAAAATTAATTGGTTTATTTCGTGAAAGTGTGAAAATTGATGGGGTTCAATTGGGCGGGGCAGGTTGACCATAAATAACCCATATCCGCAAGGCTTGTGTATTTGGCGCGTCATCTGCGTTGTATTTCTCCTGTGCGTAAGCTATATTTTATTCATCGAATCGTAATTACATTTTATGAAATGTCATCATTGTGATAACCAGGCGACTGTTCATTTGACTCAAATTATTAATGGTCAAATGCATAAGATGGATTTGTGTGAGGGCTGTGCTCAGGAGAAAGGGGTGACCAATCCCGACAACCTTTCCATTGGCAATTTGTTGGAAGATACGCCCACAAAATATGATGCTTCAACAGCATCGATGACCTGTGAGAGTTGTGGAACAACCCATCAGGATTTTAAAAAAGGGGGAAGATTAGGGTGCGAAGCGTGCTATCATGTATTCCGTCCCGTGCTTGAACCTCTCTTGGATGGGATGCATGCCGGGATCAAGCACTTTGGAAAAGTACCAACCCGTAGCGTGCATAAAAAATCAACTCAGGACAATGAAGAGATTTTGCAAAAGGAATTAAAAAAAGCAGTTGAGGAAGAAAATTATGAAAAAGCGGCAGAGTTACGTGACCGCTTAAAAAAACTGCGTTCTCAAAGTTCAACCCCTGCATGAATTAAAGTGTTTCACGATCTATTATTCGCTAAATCAAAGGGAAAGGTGCCGAAACCATGTCCCATTGCTCTCAGTACCCGGGTGAGATTGGCGAGGAATCTTAGGGAATATCCATTTCCCGGACGTGCTCAGTCGGGGCAAAGGAAAGCCGTGCTTTCAAAATGTTTGAATGCGTTGGAGAAAGTGAAACCTTTACAGTCCTGTACTTCAGTTGAGCTCGATGAATTGAGTGAACTTGACCGTCAAATCCTCGTTGAAAAACACCTGATCAGCCTGGAACTTTCACAAAGTGATGAATCAGGTGGGGTCGTTCTTTCTAGTGACCGGGCATGTAGTGTGATGGTCAATGAGGAGGACCATTTACGTATCCAAGTTTTGGGGAATGGGCTGGATTTTGAAAAAGTATGGAAATTAGCTGATGCCCTTGATAGCGGTATCGAGTCCAATCTTGATTATGCATTTGATTCCGAACTTGGATTTCTCACAGCTTGCCCTACCAACCTCGGTACCGGAATGAGGGCATCGGTAATGATGCACTTGCCTGGTTTAGTGATGTCCAAAAACATGGACAAGGTTATCAATGCGGTCAACCATCTGGGGATTGCGGTACGGGGACTTTTTGGTGAAGGTTCAGATGCAAGCGGAAGCATTTTTCAAATTTCAAACCAGCAAACACTTGGGGAATCTGAAACCGCTATACTTGAAAGATTGGAAACGACATTGGATAATATTGTGTATCAGGAACGCATGGCCCGTGAAAAATTAATGGAAGATGATGGGATGCGGCTTACTGATAAAATCAGCCGGGCCGTCGGGGCTCTTAAAACTTGTTTTTTGATCCAAAGTTCTGAAGCCATGGATCATTTATCCCTCATTCGATTGGCTGCTGATTTTGGATATTTACCTGAAAAATTCAGGGCCCTAGCAGACCGTATGTTTATCGAGGTTCAACCTGGCCATGTTCAACTTTCTGCTGGTCAACCTATTGAACCTGGTGAACGCGATCGTTTGCGTGCGGAAACTTTACGCAAGGAATTCCTTCGAATGCCCCAGTTAAACTTAGATGCCCAAGTTGACTAACCCCTTTTTAACCAATATAAATTCATTATGTCCGAACCAATGAGCAACTTCACACCGAGAGCCCAACAAGTACTGGCATTGGCACGCAAGGAGGCGGATCGGTTTCACCATAACTATATCGGCACCGAACATCTTCTCCTTGGACTGATTAACCTCGGTCAGGGAGTGGCGGTTAATGTTTTACAAAAAATGGGATTGGACTTGGAAACTGTTCGCCAAGCAGTTGACGAGCAAGTAGGGTTGGGGCCAGAAGCTAAACCATCAGGTAATATTCCCTACACTCCGCGGGTTAAAAAAGTACTGGCATTGGCAGGAAAGGAAGCAAAGTCCCTCAACCATAGTTATGTTGGTACCGAACATATTCTTCTTGGCTTGCTTCGCGAAGGAGAAGGAGTAGCTGCCCGTGTTTTGAAATCACTGGATGTAGATGTTGATCGGTGTAGAAATGAAATTCTTTCCGAACTCGATCCCAATTTTGCATCCACGGATGAGAAAGAATCTTCTGTGGTTGGAGGGGATGGAGATGAGCCTGAAGAAAAAGGAAAAGATGTAAAAACCCCTGCGCTAAAAGCTTTCGGGCGCGATCTTACGGAATTGGCCAAAAAAGGAGAACTTGATCCGGTTGTGGGTCGTTCATCTGAAATCCGCCGGGTTACACAGGTACTTTGCCGCAGAACCAAGAATAATCCCGTTCTTATTGGAGAGGCTGGGGTTGGCAAAACGGCAATTGTGGAAGGATTAGCACAACAAATTGCAGGCGGATTAGTTCCTGAGAATTTGATTGATAAGAAAGTTGTTACTCTTGACCTCGCCTTGATGGTTGCTGGAACCAAATACCGCGGACAATTCGAGGAACGAATCAAGGCAGTGATGGATGAACTGCGTAAATCCAAGAATATCATTATTTTTATCGATGAGTTGCATACCATTGTCGGTGCCGGTGCTGCAGAAGGTGCAATGGATGCATCTAACATTTTTAAGCCTGCTCTTAGCCGTGGAGAACTTCAGTGCATTGGGGCTACTACCTTGGCGGAATACAGAAAGTACATCGAGAAAGATTCTGCATTAGATCGGAGATTTCAGTCGGTGAAAGTTGACGCCCCATCGATTGAGGATACGGTTAAAATTTTGCAGGGGATCCGTTCAAAATATGAGGATCACCACAATGTAAATTACACCGATAAAGCTCTGGAAGCCGCGGCTAAGCTCACGGATCGTTATGTGACAGGGAAGTTTCTGCCTGATAAGGCGATTGATGCTATTGATGAGGCTGGTGCCCGTTCTCGCATGGAATCAATGCAGAGGCCTCAGGAAATTGAGGATTTATCCGATGAGATCAAAGAGGTTTGTGCACTGAAGGAAAGTGCAATTTCTGATCAAAATTTTGAAGAAGCTGCAGAAGCACGGGATAAGGAAAAAAAGTTGCGGGCCAAGCGCGAACGGGTTCTTGAATCCTGGAAGAAAAACAGGGAACAAAACCGGGCCGAGGTTAATGAGGATGATATGTTGCAGGTGGTTGCAGACTGGACAGGTATACCTTTGAACCGCATGGAATCCAAGGAGAGTAAAAAACTGCTTAAACTGGAAGACGAATTGCGTGAACAGGTTGTTGGGCAGGACTTTGCCACGCAGGTAGTTGCCAAGGCATTAAGACGGTCCCGGGCAGACCTCAAGGATCCAAAGCGTCCGATTGGCTCTTTCATGTTCCTTGGACCAACCGGTGTTGGTAAGACTCACCTGGCCAAGGTCTTGTCCGAGCGTATTTTTGGAGACCAGGAATCTTTGATTCAGGTTGATATGTCTGAGTATATGGAAAAGCATGCGGTTTCCCGCATGATCGGGTCCCCACCAGGCTATGTCGGGCATGATGAGGGCGGACAACTAACCGAGGCAATTCGCCGTAAACCTTACTCCGTAATTTTATTTGATGAAATAGAAAAAGCACATCCGGATGTGGCTCAAATACTTCTGCAAATTCTGGAGGATGGCAGACTGACGGATAGCCTTGGAAGAAAAGTCGATTTTAGAAATACCATATTGATTATGACTTCGAATGTGGGTGCCGAAATTCTGCAACGTAATACATCTCTCGGGTTTTCAGTTGGTGATGCCGAACAGGATTTCGAAAAAATCAAAGATAAGATCCTGGATGAGGCGAAAAAGGTATTTAAGCCGGAGTTTCTGAACCGCCTTACTGAGATTGTTATATTCCGACAATTACTCAAAGAACACATGACTGAGATTGTTGACTTGGAACTAGAAAAAGTCTCTGAACGACTGAAGGAGAGGAAGCTAAAACTGGATGTCTCACAAGAAGCAAAAGAATTTTTAATCGAGCATGGTTATGATAACAAGCTAGGTGCTCGTCCCCTTCGTCGTGCGGTCGAAAAATACCTCGAAGATAATCTGGCAGAAGCACTTTTGTCCGGTGAATTGCGTAAATCAGTACCAATAAAAGTTCTTTTACACGACGACGAAGAAATTGGTTTACGCTTTGAGCAACCAAAGAAGGGTAAGAAGAAAGTTAGTGTTTCTTCGGAAGAAGAAAAAGCTGAAGACGAGTCCTAGTCTTACTCGAATTATCTCATCACGCCCGAGGCGTAATCGTCTCGCATTCTTTGTATTTTAAAATATACTAAATCCACTTTACGCTAAACTATGGAAAAAACACTCATACTCCTTAAGCCCGATTGCTTAGAAAATAAAGTAGCCGGACAGGTTATTTCACGCTTTGAAGAAAAGAACTATGTCATTGTGGCCACCCGCATGATCCAATTGGATGATGCTTTGCTTCGTGAGCACTACGCTCATGTTGCAGATTTGCCATTTTTCCCTGAAATAGCAGGGTTTATGAGTTCCCGTCCGGTGTTGGCGATGATTCTGGAGGGAGATAATGTGGTTCATGGTGTACGCGATTTACTTGGGCCAACCGACTCTACCACAGCTCCGAAAGGCACCATTCGTGGCGATTTGGGAACAGATCGTATGCGTAATGTGGTGCACGCTTCGGACAGTCCGGAAAATGCTCAAATTGAAATCGAAAGATTCTTCTCTGAGCAGTTAGTCTCTGCCTAACTTCTTAGGCCGGTTGGGGAGTTTCAAAAAGCTCCGATTTGTCTAAAGAATTATTCGGAAAATAGAAGGCAAACCGCATGGGCGGCAATACCTTCTTCCCGACCAAGCGATCCAATACCTTCGTGAGTGGTGGCTTTCAAACCAATACAATCTTCCTGAATTTCGAGTAACTTTGAGAGGTTTGATCGAATAGAGGGAAGATAATCAGCCAGTTTTGGCCTCTGTGCAATTAGGGTAAGGTCGACATTGCCCACCATGTATCCTCTTTCCTTGAGCAACTGATTTGAATGAAGAAGAATATGTGAGGAATCGAGATCTTTGTTGGACGGATCGTTGTCCGGGAAATGATGACCGATGTCGGGTAAGCCAAGAGCCCCCAGCATGGCGTCGGCCAAGGCATGAATCAGGCAGTCGGCATCAGAGTGTCCAAGCAGTCCAAGATGATGTGGTATTTCGATGCCTCCAAGGATTAACTTCCTGCCTTCCACCAATCGGTGTAGGTCAAATCCATGTCCGGTGCGAATCTTTGGTGTGTTCATGATTGAGAAAGAAATTCGGCGTAGGAGAAATCATCAGGAGTGGTAATTTTTGGATTGGGGTAGCCTAGGTCGATCATACCAATGGGGCGTCCGCATAATTCAATCGCTGCCATGTCATCTGTGATCAACACACCATCTTCTCTGGCTTTTTTAAACCCCTCGATCAACCATTCCTTGGGAGCTCCCTGCGGGGTTTCCATGAGCCAATGATTGGATCGGTCGATGGTACGGGTGATAGTTGGCTGGATGGGGTTAGCAGTCGGAGTGGTGCGAAGACGCAGGGTATCCTTGAGTGGCCTGGCCACAGTAACCGCACGATTCTGGACAATTTCCATTACCATTTGAGCAATGGTTTTGGCGCGGATGAAGGGGCGTGCACAGTCATGGACTAAGACATGGGCGACCTCCTTGGGGAAAGCCTGAAGGCCAGCACAGACTGAGTCTTGGCGCTCCTGACCACCCTCTACCCAAATCGTTTCATGGTGTCTTGTTGATGGAAACTTCTCACTTAGAGCCTTCAATTTGAACAGCTGGGGATTGTTTTTGTAAACAATTACCAGGCAGTCGATTGAATCAGTCTGCTGAAACGCCTCGTAGCTCCGTTGGAATGCATTGGAGTCTCCAATCGGGTGGAGCAGTTTATCTTCCACTTCTCCCTGCATCCGGTTGCCACTCCCGGCAGCTAAAAGGATCGCGCCTACCATAACAGGTCTAATCAGCCAGCTCTTCGAGGATCGAATCGAGAACTTTTTTGGGGTCTGGTGCCGCAAGAATAGGTCTGCCAATGACCAGATAATTGGCACCAGCCTGCTTGGCCTGTGCTGGAGTCATAATTCTCTTTTGGTCGCCTGCATCTGCATTGGCTGGACGAATTCCTGGGGTGACCAAAGTGGTGGAAGGGGCTAATGCCTGACGAAGTCGGGGAAGTTCGAGCGGTGAGCAGACAATTCCGCCAATCCCTTGATCGACAGCGAGAGATGCAAGCCGAACTACCTGTTCTTCAACAGGAGATTTCACTCCAATGGCCTCTAGGCCTTCCTGATTGGTGGAGGTGAGCACAGTCACTCCCAGTAGGGTAATGCCTGGCATGGTTTCACGGGCAAAGTTTGCACATCGATAGAGTGCTTCAGGGCCGGCACAGGCGTGCAGGGTGATCATGCCAACGGGAAGGCCAGCAAGGCTCTCCAGTGCCTTGGCCATGGTGTTGGGGATGTCGTGAAGTTTTAAATCCAGGAAAACTTTTTTACCAGAGTCAGCAAGTTCCTCCACCAAAGATGTACCATCGCGCAGATAGCTCTGTAGGCCAACTTTAACCCAGTTTAAGCGATCGCCAGTCGATTTAAGGACTTGATTAATCTGCGCCCGATCTTCCAGGTCGAGGGCCAAAATAATTTCAGGGGAGGATATACTCATATGAAACCCATCATGCTTGCCTGTTTGCATGAGCCAATTCAATTCTTGTATCGCTCCTGTTTCTTTTCACTCTTATGAAATAAAGATTCAATGACTGATCGAATTAAAGATAAATCCAATGGTGGAGTAACTGTTTTTGCACCCGCCAAAATAAACCTATTTCTCGCAGTCACTTCGAAACGGACAGATGGATATCACGAACTTATCACGGTTATGGCCAAGTTGGGCATTGGTGATCTTGTGCGAATTGAAAAAAATACTCTCTTAAAGGAACCAAGTCTGAGTTGTCCCGGTTTTGAAGAATTGGAGAATCGGGAAAATCTAGTCTTGATGGCAGTTGAAAAATGGTTGGATAGAGTGGGGGGCGATCGAGGATATCAGATCGAGTTGAGAAAGGCGATTCCACCAATGTCTGGATTGGGCGGAGGGAGCTCAGACGCAGTTTCTGCGCTTCTGGCGATGAATGAACTGAGTGATAATCAATTGTCCAATTCGGAGTTAAAGGAATTAGCCGCTGAAATTGGTTCAGATTGTCCTAGCTTTCTGGATGAAGGAATTTGCCTGGCCGAGGGCAGGGGGGAAGAAATTAGCCCAATCATTGCTTCGGTGACGGATGATTTATTTGGTCATGAAATCTTTCTTTTCCGACCCAGTATGGGGCTATCCACCACAGAAATTTACCAAAGGCTTGCCCAAAATAGTACTTACAGTTCCCAAAATTGGGCAAAAGTGCGCATAGGTGCTTGGTCTGCCGGGGAATTACCTACGGAAGAGTTTTTGCATAATGATCTGGAAACACCGGTTTTTCAGAAATATCTATTCTTTCAACCCCTCTTTGATCAGATCGACAAAGAATTTGGCTTAAAATGCCTGCTGTCCGGGAGTGGCAGTTGCTGCTTTACCTGTTTGCCCAAGGGTTTTGACGGACTAATCGAATTAAAAGGAATGATTGAACAGGCTTGGGGAGATGAATGCTGGGTAGAAAAAACCTACTTGATTCGATAAAAACACCCGCCTTAAGGGCCAAAGTTTTTGTTTTCCCTCTTGGACAAATTAGGGCATTATGAAAGGTTGGTTATTTTTTTGACCCTATGATTCAGGAAAAAACAGAAAAATCTGAGCTCATGCTCTTCGGGATTCCCGCGTCTCCCGGGATTGCTCATGGGCCGGTTTTCCGTTTCCTCCACGATGAGGTAAAGGTTGCTACTTATGAAGTAAGCGAAGCGGATCAGGATGAGGAAATAAAACGTTTCCTTGAAGCATTGGAGATGACCAAGGCGGAGATCAGTGAAATCCGAGAGGATGTGGCTAAAAACCTCGGTGAGAAAGAGGCCGGAATCTTTGATGCCCATAAACTTGTACTCGAGGACCGTGCCCTGATTGAGGATGTCAAAAAAGAAATCCGTGAGTCGGGAAAAAATGTAGAGCAATGCGTCCAGCAGGTAACTGATAAGTATTTGGCCTTTTTTGATCAGTTGGAGGACAACTATCTTAGGGAACGGGCGGTCGATTTGCGCGATATTTCCAGAAGGTTGCAGAGATGCCTGTCTGGCACCACTGCCTCGGGAACCGCCTTTCTGGATGAGCCAAAAGTATTGGTTTCTGAAGATTTAACTCCTTCCGATACAGCAGCCCTGGATCGATCGAAAATCCTTGGGATTGCTACTGACCTTGGTGGGCAGACAAGTCATGCTGTGATTATGGCCCGTG
The DNA here is from genome assembly GCA_038137235.1 of Opitutales bacterium. GTDB lineage: Bacteria > Verrucomicrobiota > Verrucomicrobiia > Opitutales > Seribacteraceae > Chordibacter. The sequence goes on from JAYQBI010000013.1 coordinate 9,629, forward strand.
CAAGCGGGGTGCCGGCAGTGGTCGGGTTACGCGGATTGACCGATAAACTTAGCGGTGCGGATGAATTGTTGATCGATGGATTTGAGGGCGTGGCCATCATAAATCCCAGCGAAACCACTTTGTTCAGATACGGAAAAGTGGATGTACAGCGACGGAAAATCCTCAATTTGGTTGAGAATGAATCCGAACTTCCCGCTGAAACAGCTGACGGAACAAAGATTCATCTTTGGGCCAATGCAGACACCGCGGAAGAGGTGGAAAAAGCGATTGATTTAAATTGTCTGGGTGTGGGGCTCTACCGGACTGAATCTCTTTTTCTCCGCAAGAATGAACTTCCATCTGAGGATGAACAATATCAGGAATATGCCAGCATGGTCAGGGCAGCAGGAAATGCTACGGTTACCATCCGTACCTTGGATCTTGGGGGAGATAAACTTTTAAATGGCTGGAACCAACAGAAGGAGGCAAATCCATTTATGGGGTTCCGTGCTATTCGCTATTGTTTGAGTAATCCAGCTATTTTTCTTGTCCAGTTGCGGGCAATTTTGCGAGCAAGTGCTCATGGGGATGTTCGGATTATGCTTCCAATGATCTCAGGTATCGGCGAAGTGATAAGGGCTAAAGAACTTATTGCTCAGGCAAAGTCGGAACTCGATCGAAGGGGAGAAGAATATAATTCATCCATTTTGGTCGGATGTATGATTGAAACTCCGGCGGCGGTGGCAATTTGTGATTTGCTAGCGGAAGAGGCGGATTTTTTCAGTATTGGAACCAATGATCTGGTTCAATATCTGCTTGCGGTGGACCGGGTGAATAACGAGATCGCATTTTTGTATGAACCTCACCATCCAGCGGTCTTACGTTCACTTAAGCAGGTCGCTCAGGTCGCGAAAGAAAGAAACCTCCCGGTTACTGTGTGTGGTGAGATTGCGGGGGATCCCCATTTTCTACCATTGTTGATGGGCTTGGGCTATGATTCCTTAAGTGCATCTTCCTCCATGATTGCAGAAATGAAGTTTTTTGCCCGCCGTTTCAATCAAAAGGATGTCGATGAAATTATTAAGGAAGCTGAGTCCAAAAAACGCCCATCTGAGATTAAGGAGTTAATTAAAAACTTTTATGAGGACCGGATAGCTGAGGCAACTGCACCCTGACTACCAGCCGAAAAATATTATTCGTCCTGAAATTTAGCCGAAAAAAGTTCGGTCATTTGCTTTTCCAATTCGGAAGCATCTGAGGGCTTGCATTCAAATGTAAGCTCGGACCCACGGGCGGCAGCAAGCATCATAATACCCATAATACTTTTGGCATTTACTCGTTCGCCATTTTTCTTGGTGACCCAGATTTCACCAGGAAAACTAGATGCAATACGCACGATCATAGCCGCAGGACGGGCATGCACTCCCATTTTGTTTATTACTTCAAGAGTAAAAAAATGAGAATTTTCTGAAGTTTCATCTGACACTAAATTGAGTTTAGAGCGTTCAGGAGAAAAAAGACAAAGAAAAAGTTTTTGCAATCCATAGAGTTACAGCTGTGGCAATAGCAGCAAGTAGATCATCAATCATTACCCCAAGACCACCGGGGAGCTTTTGTGCAGAACGAATAATCCACGGCTTGGTGATGTCGAAAAATCGAAAAAGTGCAAACCCCATAACTAACAAAAAACAGATCTGGTGAGTGGAGCCCGCAATCAAAAAGTTGTGCAGGGGGAGAAAGATAAAGGGAATAACAGTAAATTCGTCCCAAATTACTTCTCCTGGGTCATTCCGGTCGAGCAGGATTTCTGCTCTAGAACACAAAGGTATTCCCAAAATAAAAAGCAGTAGGAAGCAAAGTCCGATCACCACAGGAGACCATTGGAAAAAAAGTGCAAGGGTAGCATAAACAATGACTCCAACAAGTGATCCCATGGTTCCAGGGGCAGGAAATTTTGAACCTATTGGACCAAGAGTAGCTAAAAAAAGAACAAATCGGTTCATGAAATATAAGGTTAAAGCTCCTTGCCCGTGAAAAAAGTCCAGTATTTAACTAGGTAATTGATTCCGGAATAGACAGTAAGTATGCAAGCTGTAATCAGGGAGATTTGTGCCGCCTGACCAATTGGTTCGACCCAAAATTCGGCGAAAGAAAGTAATTTTGTTTTGGAAAGATCGTGAAGAAGTGCACCTTGAGCCAAAAATAAGAAAATTGAAGTGATTTGCATAACCGTTTTTACTTTTCCTGCTCTTTCAGCTGCGAGGGTTTTTCCCTGAGCTGCAGCAACCAACCGCAGTCCAGTGATAAGAAACTCCCTGGAAAGAATCAGCAAGATAGGAAATAAGGCCCATAGCCCAATTACCTGAAGGGCGAGCAGACTAACGAATGTGCCCATGGTAAAAATTTTGTCTACCAAAGCATCCATAAACTTTCCAAAATCAGAAATTTGGCCAAGCTTACGGGCAAGCCAACCATCCAGCCAATCAGTCAATGCGCCAAATAAAAAAAGGGTCAGGGCGATAGTCCAAGCCCAAGGAATGACCACATGATCCCATGGATGAAGAAGGGCGACCACAATAACCATGAGGGGTATTCTTGAGAGTGTAAGAAGATTCGGTAAGTTCATATCGATCAAGAAAGGGTGATTACTTATTTCATGCAAATAAAGCAATCACAACGAGTGCAGATGCTTGGTTGTGGACTTGTGAAGCGAAAAAGATTAATAAAAATTAAATGGTCACTGCACTCTATCCCGGCACTTTTGATCCCGTAACCAATGGACACTTGGATATTTTGGGACGAGCCTCCCGTCTTTTCGAAAAAGTTATTGTGGCAGTAGCTTCTGGGAATTCTGCTAAAAGCACAATGTTTTCTCCAATTGAAAGGGTGCAGATGGTCGAGGAGAACTTGGAATCTTTTAGTAATGTCTCAGTAGAACTTTTCGACGGGTTATTGGTTGAGTACGCCAAGCAGAAAGGTGCGACTGTCCTGATCCGGGGATTACGGGTTGTTTCTGACTTTGAATACGAATTTCAAATGGCCCAAATGAATAGGCACCTAGATGCCAGCCTGGAAACCATCTTTCTTATGCCCAATCACAAATATTTTTTTACCAGTTCCCAACTAATCAAACAGGTTCATCTTTATGGGGAGACAGAAACGGGATTGGTTCCGGAGAATGTGAGGATTGCATTGAGGAAATCGGCCTTAGGGGAGAATTCATGAGCAATCCCAGGCGTTCAGTTTTTGGAATTGTATTCTTGACCATTTTTTTGGACATGGTTGGGTTCTCAATTATCTTTCCGCTTTTTCCTGCGATGCTCGATCACTACCTCTTTATCGAGCAAAGCATGGGTGGAGGCATGCTCTCCCAATTTGTAATTTGGGTAAGCGAATTTGGTTACGATGCCTTGCCCGGCAATCCACACTTCCGCTTAGAAACTGTCATTTTTGGCGGGATACTAGGATCACTCTATGCTGTATTACAGTTTTTCTTTGCTCCAGTCTGGGGAGGATTATCCGACCGTTACGGAAGAAAACCAGTTTTATTGATTACGCTTGGAGGCACTGCGATGGGTTATTTTTTATGGATCATGGCGGGGGATTTCTGGGTGCTTCTGTTTTCCCGAATCATCGGGGGAATGGCCGGTGGTAATATTTCGGTTGCTACCGCTGCTATTGCTGATGTTACTCCAAGGGAAGAAAGATCAAAAGGGATGGCTTTTGTGGGCATTGCCTTTGGTCTTGGCTTTGTGTTAGGACCCGCGATCGGTGGGTTTGCTTCACAGTGGGATTGGTCGGATTCAAATCTTGTTTTCTTTGGTCTGCATCCCTTTTCGGCGGCCGCCACGATCAGTTTTGTATTGGCCCTGATCAATGTTTTCTGGCTTGCCCTTGGTTTTTCCGAGACTTTGGAGGTTGAAAAAAGGAGTCCCTCCAACTCCTTTCTCCCAGCAATCTGTAAAATAAATAAGGTCACCAGTCCTCAAGCAAGGCGAACCTGCCTTTCTTATCTTCTCTACATGGTTTCTTTTTCTGGGATGGAATTCACCCTCACCTTTTTAGCTGTTGAACGATTTGCTTTTTCCCCTCGGGATTTGGGTGAAATGTTTTTACTCATTGGAGGCACTCTGATTCTGATTCAAGGTGTGGTTGTGCGCAGGTTTGTTGGCAGGATGGGGGAGCGAAATATGGCACATCTTGGAATTTTGTTGGGAGTTTTTGCCTTTTTAATGATATCAAACTCCTATTCATACTCCATTTTTTACCCCGGTTTGTTTCTTATGTCTACTGGTGTGGCACTGATTAGTCCGACCCTTACTGCATTGACTTCCCTTAGTTCGAGAGAATCTGAACAGGGAGTTAACCTTGGGATTTTTCGCTCATGTGGGTCCATTGCCAGATCGGTAGGGCCACTCGCAGCCGGATTAATCTATTTCGCCCATGGATCTGAAGTGGCTTATCTAATTGGTGCGGTTTGGCTGGTTTTTCCTGCTCTTGTTTTGTTTGGGGTCAAACAAACTGAAAGTAGTGGTGGATTTGCATCTGCCCATTAGGAGTCTTTTCACTCGCCAATTCTTGCATCTTTGATAAAGATGAATCTGACTGAAATTTTGAAACTGAATTTACCTTACTAGCCTGAATGAATACTGAAGTTATCGATCGTTTGATCGAAAAAGATCCGTCTCTGGAATCATCACGCCCCGTTCTAGAATTAATGAATCCCGGTACTTACTGCATTCACCGCAGTTGGGGCTTTGGGTTAATTTCCGGATTTGACGAAGATCGCGGAATGATCCTTATCGATTTTGAGGATGACGAGCGTACCAGTCATGCAATGGATCCGATATTTTGTATTGATAAACTGGAGTTACTTGCCGAGGATCATATTCTCTCACAACATCGTAAAAATACGGAAGAAATTGAAAAGTTGGCCAAAAAGGAGCCTGCTGACTTGATCATTAAAATTTTAGAGCAAGGCAACGATGGTTGTGTAAGTACCCGCGATATTGAAAGAATTCTTGGATACATGTTTGGTGCTTCCAAAGCGAAGCGTTGGTGGGCTGCAACCAAGAAAATTCTCATAAAGGATCCTCGTATCGCTGTTCCAAACAAAAAAAATGAGCCCTATGTTCTTCGGGACGAACCAGTGAAGCCAGAGCAGGAAATTCTTCAGGACTTCTTTGAAGAAAAAAGATCTTACGAAAAAATTGTTCTTGCCGAAAAATTGTTTGATTTAGCAGCCCAAAAAGAGGACTTGCAGGCTGACCTCCCTCAGGTACTTGCTGATCTAACTATCGCTATCCTTGAGGCGAAAAATCTCAGCCAAGCAGATCGTCTTTACGGAATTTGGGTTCGTAATAACCTCGCTAGGGATGTTGAGGAAGATGTTGAGAAACTTGAACCTACCAGTGCATCGATTCTTCAGGAGTGCGAAGATGATTTACCTGCCCTTGCGGATCTCATGCCGGCTAAGTTTCATAGTCGTTTTTTGGATCTGGTTGCCCGTACTTACCCAGATAACTGGAAAAAAATTGTCCTCAATCTCCTACAGAACACAGCGGTTAAATTTTCCGGTGAGTGTGCCCACTTTCTTATCGCTCGGGAGGAATCAAAGCTTCTAGTGTCTTCCCTGAATTCTTGGCTGGATGAGCAAAATTTGAGGGCACCGGTTTTGTTGTGGATGCTGAAGTTTCGCAACCTTTCAAAATTTCAGGAACTTCTTAGTGGAATGATCAATCCCCGGTTATTAACAGCTGTTTTTTCAGCAATTGATTATGAATCGTTAAGAAACGCGACGAGTCGAAGGATTCCTTTGGCAGAAATTCTTTCTGATGATCGGCAATTATTGTCTGACATTCTGGATAAAGGAACTGAGGAAAATGCCAAAGATCTTGCTCAGGCTCTTATGTTGAATCCTGGTTTCGAGGATTTGACAAAACGATCTTTGCTCGCACGTTTCATTAAAAAGTTTCCGAAAATTCAATCTATACTCGACGGTGATAGTGCCTCCGGTCCAACTAGCTCAGGTAGTGCACCAATGGAGGATTCCCTCATAGTTTCTAAACAAAGTTTCGATAAGAAACTTGCCGACTTGGATATTATAACAAAAGAAAAAATCCCTGAGAATTCCTTGGCGATTGAAAAAGCAAGGGAGCTTGGAGATTTAAAAGAAAATGCTGAATACCATATGGCAAAGGATGATCAAAAAGTCCTTCTTGCTAGACAAGCAGAATTACAAGGGGATTTGATGAGAGCTAAACCAACTGATTTTACCGAAGCACCGATTGATTCGATTGGTATAGGTTCAGTTGTTGAGCTGAATGATTTGGGGTCTGGTGAGAAGGTCAAATATACTATCCTTGGTGCATGGGACAGTGATCCGGAAAACAATATTCTCTCCTACCTCACTCCACTCGGTCAAAGCATCCTTGGCAAAAAAGTTGGAGATGAAGTTCAGATAGATGTCGAAGGAAATGATCAAGTACTTGTCGTTGAGTCGGTCAAGCGGTGGGTTGATATAAAATAATTTATTCTCATTTCGTTTTTTGACTTTGAATAATCCCTGATTTTATTCGGGGAAAATTTTATATCTCATTACTGGTCGGGTATTAGTTCTTGCCATGATAACCGGTTCAAGAAAATCTATCAAATTACCTGAATGAAAATTACTGAAATCTTACAGGTTCTTTCAGACCCTACTCGTTTGCGTATGTTGCGTTTGCTTGGGCAGGAAGAATTATCGGTTGCAGAGTTACAGGAAATTTTAGAGATGGGCCAGTCTAGGATTTCATCTCATCTTGGTTTATTGAGAAGAAATAATTTGGTTACAGACCGTAAGGATGGTAAGCGAACTTACTACATCCTAAATATCGCTTCTTTGCCCCTGAATGATTTCATCTGTATGGCGATATCAGGAGAATCTGAAGAAGAGTTTTGGGAAAGTGATCAATCGGCTCTTTCCCGCATTATAGAGCGAAGAAGGCGTGAATCTGAACAATATTTCGATGAAGTTGCGGAACGATTGGGCAAAAATTATGTTCCGGGAAGAACCTGGGAAGCGATTGGCCATTTTCT
>JAYQBI010000014.1:0-4540 GCA_038137235.1 Opitutales bacterium
TAAACTCAGTCATAGTAAATCTGTTTAATAGTTGCGGTGAAAACATATTGCATACTTTATGCCTTTTTATAAATATTTTTATACTAATCTTAAAAATATTTACAGTCAATACTACTGTAAGAAAATATAAGTGGATTATTTCATGTTCACTTTTTATTATTTTATTTATAGGGAATATTTTTGAAAGTAATAAATACATTAGTAATGATAGATATTATCAAAAAAAAGAAATCTGTGCTTTTATAAATATTGATGTTTATAGTGAAATTTATGACAAGGATTTATTCGTTAATGCAAAAATGAATAAACCAAATAAATTTATGAACTTAAGAAAGGGAGATAATATTTATTTAATAAAAAGATTTAATTTTAAAGAAAATAATAAATATAAAATTACATTTTTGCTAAATGATGTATATGTAAAGAATAACTCGATATATATAGATAACTATTCAATTCTAGAAAAAACATCGCAGACCAATAGAATGCATTCTAATAATTCTAGAATAAAAGAATTTTTTGAAAGAGAATATAACAAATTCTGTTGGTCAATGGTGACAGGGGACTCCTCTGTATTAAATGACAATCAAAAAGAATACTTCAGACGAACGGGAACAGCACATTTATTTGCTGTAAGTGGTTTACATATGGGTTTTGTTTTTCTTTTTTCTAAGCTATTTCTTGGGTTTTTTAATAATCGTATTTTAAGTAGTTTGTTAAGTTTATCAATGTGTTTTTATTATGGTATATTTGTAGGGTTTCCGGATTCTACAGTACGAGCTTTTATGATGGTCTTAATTTACGAATTTTCTAAAATAAGTAAAATAAAGACAAAAATAATATATATTTTTTGTATAGTTTTTGCAACGGTTTTGCTTTTAAAGGGCTCTTTGCTTTCAATTGGTTTACAGCTTTCTTTTACAATTGTTTTATTTATTCTTTTCGCTTTAAATGAAAATCGTTCTGAAGATTATAAGTTTTGTTTTAGAAAAAAAGTTTTTTCTTTTTTTATTATTTGTATTTCAGCTTCTTGCGGTTCTTTTTTTCTTGTTTTGGACAACTTTGGTCATGTTTCATTTTTTTCTTGTTTTATAAATTTTTTTGTAAATCCAATTGTTTTAATTGTTTTCTTGATAAGTGTTGTAAATATAATTATGTTTTTTTATTTTGAGTCGATTTTTATTTTTGATGCTATGGAGTTTTTGTATTCAATACTGTTTAGTTTAATAAAAATATTCTACGAATTAGAGATTTGTTTTTTTAATGAAAGGATTATTGTTGATATTCCAGAATTTTTACATCTTTTAATCTTTTTTTTCATTCTTTGGTTACATTTTTTATTTCCTCCTAAAAGATTCAGGGTCAGATTCATTTCTTCTTTCTTCTTACTTACTTTAATTACTGGTGTTTTATTGATTATGTTAGAGTTTCGCTAAAGGTATGTTTGCAACAACAGAATTTAATCTTTAATAGACTAGTTATGTTCCCACAGGATAGCTTAAATAACTGGCACAAAGGCAAAGGTTCTTGGTCTACTCTGGATGATTCCTTATGGTTTGACTGGAAGTGGCAAATGCGCAACCGGCTGACAACCATCACAGATTTTGAACAGCGTTTAAATCTAACCCAAGAAGAAATATCTGGATTTAAGGCTGCTGTAGGCAAGCTTTCAGTTTCAGTAACTCCTTATTTTTTTAACCTCATTGATAAAACCAATCCAAATTGCCCCATACGCAGGCAAGTTATTCCTTTGGGTGACGAGTCTTTTGTTCAGCCTGAGGAAATGATAGACCCTGTTGGGGAAGAAGGAACGATGCCCGTTCCGGGTATAGTTCACCGTTATCCTGACCGTGTTTTATTTTTGGTAACTGATCGCTGTGCATCTTATTGTCGATATTGTACCCGAAGCCGGATGGTATCAAATGCCCAGGGTTATGGGTTTAGCCCCTCTCTTTCTGCAGGATTGGAATATATTCGTAAAAACAAATCCATTCGAGATGTACTATTAAGCGGTGGTGATCCTTTATTGCTCTCGGATGACAAAATTCGTCAACTTCTTACAAGCCTTTCGGAAATTAAGCATATTGAATTTGTTAGAATAGGCACAAGAATACCTATCTTCCTTCCGCAAAGAATTAATAATTCTTTAATCGAATCACTTTCGAGTCATCCTAATTTATGGATGAGCATTCATGTCAATCACCCCGCCGAGTGTACCCTTGAGCTTAAGGGTGCTTGTGAAAAATTAGTTAAAAGCGGAATACCACTTGGAAACCAATCTGTTCTCCTCAAAGGAATAAATGATAGCACCGAATGTATGCAACAATTGATACACCGCCTTTTAATGATGAAGGTTAGGCCATATTACCTTTATCAGTGTGACTTAGTTCAGGGCAGTTCGCATTTAAGAGCTAAGGTTAAAAAGGGGATTGAGATAATACGCGGACTAAGAGGAAATACCACTGGTTATGCGATTCCTCAATTCGTTATTGATGCCCCAAAGGGTGGAGGGAAGGTGCCAATAAACCCCAACTACATTCAGGAGTGGAATCAATCTGAAATTATCTTTAAAAATTTTGAGGGTGATTTGTTTTCGTACCCAAACTAAAATTATTATTAATCTGTACGAATTGGCATCACGACACAAAGAATATCTACGCCAAGACCATCTTCTTCAAATACTTTGAATACTCCCGGGCTCATATCATCCCTAAACTCAAAATTAATTTTATCTGAAAGAATGGACTTCAGGGGATCGAGGAGAAACTTTGGGTTAAATGAAACGACCGCATCTTCGCCGGTGTAAGATATTTTCATTGATTCACTTGCGTCGCCAAGTGTACTTTGACCGAAAATTTCCATTTCATCCTTTTTTAATCTAAGTGTCACTTTTTCATCGGAAACTAAAGCTGCACGGTGAACGCATTCCTGCATAAGTTCTCGTTCCACAACTGCCTGGTTAAAGTCGTCCTTTGGGATTACTTGTTTAAAGTTTGGATACTTTCCCTCGACTATCTTTGAGACTAAATAAATTGATTCTACGAAACCTGTATTTTCGTCGTCGCTTGGTGGTAAAATGATTTTTAGGGCTACCTGCCTGTCCGTGTATGAAACTTCTACCTCCTCTGATAGTTCTGGAATTTTTTCTATTTCTGAAACAGTCATGGAGGGGAGTATGAATTCTCCCTGTTCCGAGAATTTCATTTTTTTTGTGGAAACTGCGAGTCTTCGACCGTCTGTTGCTACTAACGATAGTTCTTCGTTGTTAATTTGAAAGAACACCCCTTTTAGCATGTATCTCTCTTCGTTGACTGATTGAGCATAAGAAACACTTTTGAGCATTTCCTTTAACTCTTGTCGTGAAATAGAAAATGCTTTGCTTTCGGTTAATGTAGGTAAAGGGGGGAACTCTTTACTATCCATTCCGATGATATTAAATATTGAACCTCTTGTGCTAATCGTTGCCTTGGTGGTACCACTTGCGAAAACGCTTACCTCCATATCGGCTAATTCTCGAACAATTTTACTCAAGTCTCTGACTGGAAGAGTTACAGTCCCTGATTCTTCAACATCAGCTTTAACGGAACACTTCATTCCAAGATCTAAATTCGTTGTTGTTAAAGATACTTGTCCGTCGTTAGCTTCAATGAGAACATTCTGTAGAATGGGCATTGTTTTACGCATTCCGACTACACTGGATATTAATTGTAACCCTGATCCAAAATGATCTCTGTTGATTTTAAATTTCATTTGTATGGTTTTGAAGAAGGAAGAAAAAATTCACAATATTTAATTATTAGGATTAAATTATAAATATTTCAAATTCTCTTTATTATGGTCTAAAAAAAAACCAAGAAAAACATAAAGCATTGAAACAAAGTTGTTTAAGAGAAAAAAAATTGTTTATAAAATATGAACAACAAAGAATATCTTAGAAAAGCATGAATAAAATTTATTCGTTAACAAAGAAAATAGAAATTGCTCACAAAACTATTAGTTTTTGGAAAGAGACTCTAGGTATTCCCAAAAACTCCCATGATTTTCTAATATCGCAGATTCTGAAGAGGGCATTTTGCATCTGAACAAAAAATCATTTAGTGAGTTCTTGGGAAGTATGTAGTGACAATGTAAAGCAATATCAGCTTGTTCAAAGTAAACCCTAAGTTCACCAAGCCTAATCCTATGAAAAACCTTTCCGTTTCGCGTAAATCTACCGATAGACTCACTGTTTTCATTAATAATATCACTGGAAAGAGAACCCAATTTGTCCATTAAGTTTAGCTGTTCTACTTGAGATAAGGAGTTAAGAACACCTAAGCTTTGATCTGAGAAAGTAACTTGAAACACAAACTGAACTTAGCGGAACGAAAAACTAAATCAACAAGAACAAAGCAGGGTCGTTATAAAAATTTTAATCCTTACAAAATTAAAAAAAATCGGTATTTGTAAGAATTGATGAATTTAGACGACAATCGAAATCAAGTAGATGTTTTGGAGGCGAGAAGAGTTATGCTCAAGGAGTCACAAGCCATGGAGCTTG
>JAYQBI010000014.1:4550-16206 GCA_038137235.1 Opitutales bacterium
AATCATTTTCCGAAGCTCTAGATCTTTTGATGCAGACCGCCCATAAGGTTGTTGTTACGGGTATAGGAAAATCTGGTCTAGTAGGGAAAAAAATAGCAGCAACATTAAGCAGTACAGGAACTCCGGCTGCATTTTTGCATCCTTCGGAAGCAGTACATGGAGACCTTGGAATTCATCAAGATGGAGATACTGTGATTTTTTTATCGAACAGTGGATCCACGCCAGAATTGATTTTTCTTGAGCCTGTCTTTAGGAGCAGAAATGCAAAAATAATTGGATTAATCGGTAACAAGGAAGGGATCCTGGCAAATAAAGTGGATGTTTGTTTGGATGCTTCAACCAAAGAAGAGGCAGATAGTTTGGGAATAGTTCCTACCGCAAGTTTTGCGGTCGCTTCTTCTATTGGGGATGCGATTGCCTCAGCCCTCATGTTAAGAAAAGACTTTAGTGCAAATCAATACGCCCAGACACACCCAGCAGGACAATTGGGAAGAAATTTAATCCTGTGTGTGAGAGATGTGCTTCATCCCCCCTCAAGTGTAGCCACCATCACTCAAGATACATCCATGAAAAAAGCAATTATTGAGATGTCTAAATATCCCAAGGGTGCTGCTTGTGTGGTTGAGGGGGAAAAACTCTTGGGGATTATTACGGATGGGGATTTGCGAAGAGCTTTACACGAAAAGCCAGAACTTTTGAAATTAAATGCAGCAGAGATCATGACACGAAAGCCAATCTTTGTTTCCCCCGAAGCAAGTTTAGGTAAAGCCTTAGAGCTAATGGAAAAAAGATCACCTTCACCAGTCTCCATACTCCCGGTGCTGGACCCGAAAAGCCAAAAATTTCTCGGTTTGATAAGGTTACACGATATATATAACGGATGAAAATCACAAAGGGGCCCCATACTATGGTAAGATTTTTACCCATTCTGGTCCTCCTCGCCGTATTGGTGGGCGTTTTTTATTTAGGCATTCAGGTCAATTTAGCACATTCGGAATACATGCACTGGAAAAGCCGAGAAAGTGTATTGGTTAAAGAGCTGGAAGACCTGCGACGTGAGGCAGCTCTACATCAAGCTTTTTTGGATCGCCTTAGAAGAAATCCTGATTTTCAAGACGAGGTGGCCAGAAAAGAGTTAGGTTATGGTGATGATGATGAGTGGTTATATCGATTCCCTTCCAATGAAGCACTTAAACCATGAAAGATTTACCGAAAGAAAAAAACCAGGACATAATAGAATTTTTAAAATGTAACGGCCAAGAGGAGATATTTCGATTTTGGGAAGACCTAAATACCATCGAGAGAAATCTTTTTTTGGAACAATTAAGAGGCATAGATTGGGAAGAATGCCAAAAGGCTTTTGCGGACATTTTTACCCCCACTGAAGCCAGTGAACCAGTAACTTGTCCAACAGACATTTTTTCTTCAAAAGATAACGAAAAAAAAGCGAAGGAATACTGGCAAATAGGAGAAGAACTTCTAAGTCAGGGCAGGGTTGCTGCACTAACTGTGGCAGGCGGTCAAGGAACAAGGCTAGGTCATTCTGGCCCTAAAGGAACCTTCCCCTGTGGTCCGGTTACACAAAAAACGCTCTTTAGACAATATGCAGAGAGTATACTCTATTTTTCAAAAAAATTCAGTATCACACCATGTTGGTTTGTGATGACAAGCATTTCTAATCATCAGCAAACAGTGGATTATTTTAAAAAAGCTGAATTTTTCGGCCTTCCCCCGAAGAAGGTAAAAATCTTTTCACAGGGCGAATTACCTGTTTTTGATGAGAATGGAAAGATTTTTCTGGAAAGCAAGTGCAGCATTGCCACCAGTCCCAATGGTCACGGGGGCGTTTTTCAGGCCCTAAGACGGTCTCAATCAATTAAGTTGATGGAAGAAGACGGAGTGGAGTTTATAAGTTATTTTCAAGTTGATAACCCTATGGTCTATTGTTTGGATCCGCTATTTATTGGACTCCATGCATCTAAAAAGTCCGAAATGTCATCCAAGGCGGTTGTTAAAAAAAACCCACAAGAAAAAGTTGGTGTATTTGTAAAAAGACAAAACCGTATTCAAGTTGTCGAATATAGCGATGCCCCTCGAGAAGTCCTTCAGTCAATGGATGAAGGCGGGCAACCTTTATTTAATTTAGGAAATATTGCGATTCACATGATTAACCGCTCTTTTGTTGAAAAGTTATCGATTAACTCAAAGGACAAACCGCCTCATTTACCTTATCATCAAGCACATAAAAAAGTACCTTTCTTGGATCCGGGCGGACAAACCCAAATGCCTGACAAACCGAATGCAATAAAAGCAGAAATGTTTGTTTTCGATTCCTTATCAGTCGCACAAAATGGACAAATCCAAATAATATCAAGGGATGAGCAGTTTGCCCCTATCAAAAATGCAAAAGGTGAGGACTCGATTGCAACATCTAGACAATTGCTGCTAGATAGGGGTAAAAGTTGGTTAAATGGTGCTGGTATCAAGAGTGATGAAAAAATTGAAATCTCACCTTTATTTGCTCCAACAAAAGAGTATTTCATTGAAGAATGCAGGAAAAGAACTCCCTTTAACATAGAAAAAAAGACCAATGGGGCTGTGCTAGTTCCCCAAGCTTAACAAAAAATATAATGATCCTAGATACCCTAAATAAAGCAGTGGAGGAAAAACACTTGCTTGAGTCAAGCCACAAGAATATCTGCGAATTTCTTGATTTAGAACCCTCACCCAAGTGGGTCAGAGAAAGTTTGGATGAACTAATCAATGCCGAACACTGGAGAGAAATTAACGATCGGTTTCACACGCACCTTGCCTTTGGAACTGGAGGAATGCGGGGTCGAACAATAGGTAATGTTGTAACCGTGGCCGAAAAAGGTGACACCAAAGAGGGTGCTACGCCAGAATACGCTGCAGTGGGATCAAATACTTTAAATGAGTTTACTCTGCTTAGGGCAACGAAAGCACTTTACCTGTATATTGAAAAATGGCTAGCGACTGAAGATACATTGGAGCAACCGCGATTAGTAATTGCTCATGATGTACGCCATTTTTCTCCAAAGTTTACCCAACTGGTAGCTGGTGCCTGGGTGAAAATGGGTGGTTACGCAATGGTTTTTGATGGCCCACGATCAACACCCCAACTAAGTTTTACAATCCGCAATCGATTTGCCCATGCAGGAGTGGTAATCACAGCCAGTCACAACCCATATCATGACAATGGGTTTAAGGCTTATTTTTCTGATGGTGCCCAACTGGTTGCTCCACACGACAAGGGGGTTGTTTCTGCATATTCTGACATTTCATTTTCTGAAATTATGCCATGGCTGGAGGATGGGGCACTGCCACGGGGGATTACGCTTCCATCAAGTGATGACTTGGCGTACAAGGGAGCACTGGAGGATGCTGTTCTTAACCCAAAACTACTCAAAGAACATCCCCCAAAAATAGTCTTTACCCCTATCCATGGAACGGGAGCCATTTCCTCAGTGCCCGCACTTTGGGACCATGGAGTAACTGTAGCCTTGGTCGATGAACAGTGCTCGCCCGACCCAAATTTTACCAGCGTTTCTTCCCCAAATCCTGAAAACCCTGAGGCACTTTCATTGGCCATAAAGGTTGCCCAAAAAACCAAATCCGATTTCGTAATGGGCAGTGACCCGGACTGTGATCGGATTGGCTTGGCGGTTAGGAATAATAAAAATCAATTTAAGTGTTTGAGTGGTAACCAAGTTGCTAGCTTGCTTGCGGAATATCGAGTGAGTGCCTTGCGGGCAAGGCAGGTAATTCTCGATGAAAATGCATCACAATTTGCCCTTTTAAAAACATTTGTTACAACCCCATTAATTTCTAAAATTGCCAAACATTATGGTGTTTGCTGCCTAAATACCCCCACCGGCTTCAAATGGATGGCAGATAAGATGGGCAGGTATGAAAAGACAGCTAAATTGAGAATAAAAGAAGAAGAGGGCATTTCGGTAGACTTAGACGAAACCGAACTATTTGCACGAATGGATATACTTTCTCGTTATGCAAAATGCGTAGTTCTTGCAGCAGAGGAAAGCTATGGCTACCTACCCTTTGATTTAGTCAGGGATAAGGATGGGAATGCTTCTGCACTGGCTATTTCCGAAATGCTATCCCACCTTATATCAATTGGGTCTACCCCGCTTAATCAACTGGATAATTTATATAAGAAATACGGATATCATGCCGAAAAAACAGAAAATATTTATTTCGAAGGTGCCGAGGGTAGGGCGACGATAGAAAACCTAGTTCGATCCTACAGAAAGGATCCACTCGAAGAAATATCTGGCATCAAGGTAATCAAAACAAAAGATTACCTTGGCGGTGGTTTTGTTGATGAAGAGGGTGCAGCAATCCCTTCATTAGATTTTATTGAGCTAACATTAGAAAATGACTTTACTGTAGCAGTTCGACCCAGTGGCACTGAGCCAAAAATAAAGTACTATTTATTTGGGTGTGATAACCCCGCCCCGAATGCACTGGCAGAATCAAAGGAAAAAGTGGAGGTTCAAATAAGTGAAATCGGGGGTTGGTTGGTTGAAGATGCTCATCAACGTGCCAAAACAGCTAAATAAATTAGTGCAATTGCCAGAAAAACAAATGGTTTAGACAAGCATTGTAGCTGGGCACTCTAAGGTATTAGCCAAAATATTTAAAAAAGTAGCAGCCACAGCACCATCTACCAATCGATGGTCACAGCTCAAGCCCAACATCAATCGTTCGCCAATCTCAACCATCCCGTTTTCTGCGGGAACCGCTTTCTTTATGGCTGATCCAACCGAGAGAATAGCCGCATTGGGCGGATTAATGATGCCACTAAAAAAATCTATCCCGAACATTCCAAGGTTTGTTACCGTAAAGGTGGAACCAGTCATTTCATCGGGGCCAAGTTTCTTTAATCGAGCCTTTTCGATTAATAATTTAGCACCATTTGATAGAGATAACAGATCCAAACGATTCGCATCACGAATGACAGGAGTGACTAATCCGCCCTCAACCGCCACACCGAAAGCAAGATCTACTTTTCCATGGAAAAGAATGTGGTCCTCCTCCCAAGATGTATTGATTTCTGGTACCCGGGGAATGGCATCTGCGCATGCCTTGAGAATAAGGTCGTTAATACTTACCTTTGGACACTCTTCATTCGCAGAATGGTTAGTGGCGAGTTTGCTGTTGATAGCTTCGCGGGCAAGTCTTAGGTGCCGGGAATCAATTTCTTTTTGAAGGTAAAAATGCGGAATGCTTACCTTGGATTCTAATAGACGCTTTGCAATAACCGATCTCATTTTGGAGACAGGCACTCTCTTTTCCTCCATTACCGAGGTTTGCGGAGAGGGTTTTGGGAAAACTGAATCAGTTGTGGCAACAGTGGAAACAGAGGGGTTTACCGATGGCGAGGGTAGATCTTTGCGAGTAATTCTACCACCAGGTCCGGTTCCTATTATCTTGGAAAGATCGATATTGAGATCTTCTGCAATTTTTTTTGCCAATGGTGATGCAATAATTCTTTTGGAGGAGGATACACTATCTAAAGATGCTGTTTCATTGTCGTTTCCAATGTGCGATGAAATCTCTTTTTGCGGCAATTCATCAGTATCCAAAGGGTCTTCGGGCCCAAGTTTGGCTTCAACTGCAGAATTAGAGAGATCGTTTATCTCGGGAATTGCTTCCCCCTCCTCACCAACAGTAGCAAGAGGTTTACCAATTTCAACCTCGTCTCCCTCATCGGCAAAAAGCTTCAAAATCACACCATCATCAAAGTTTTCCAACTCCATTGTTGCCTTGTCTGTTTCTATCTCCGCAATAATGTCACCATTTGAAACAACATCACCAACCTTCTTATGCCATTTGACCACTGTTCCAGTGGTCATGGTGTCACTAAGCTTAGGCATTTCGATAATCGTGGCCATGACAAGAACTAGTTATAAAATCTCAAGGGCACGTGCAAGAACACGGTCATAATTGGGTATTTGGTAATTTTCCAAAGCCTTGCTGTAGGCCTGAGGAGCATCTATGGAAGAAACTCTCTTAATCGGAGCATCCAGATGATCAAATGCCTGATCTTGAATTAGATGAGAAATTTGGGCCCCAACTCCACAAAAAGGCTTGTTTTCTTCTACGATTAAAACGCGGTTGGTTTTTCTTACAGTTTGTAAAATCGCTTCAGTATCTAGCGGTCGGATAGAACGTAGGTCTAAAACCTCAACTGATACATTATGCTTTTCCTCTAGTGCTCCAGCAGCACTTAATGCGGTATGAACTGCTCTTCCATGAGCGATAATAGAAAGATCATTACCTTCATTTACTACTTTGGCTTGGCCGAGCGGAATAAGGAAATCCTCCTCTTCAGGTACTTCTCCCTTCAGGTTGTATAAAATGGTATTTTCCATAACACAAACTGGATCATTATCTCGAATGGCAGATTTCATCATACCCTTAGCATCAGCTGGTGTAGCCGGACATATAACTTTTAGTCCAGGTGTGTTTGCGGCAAAATTTTCAGGTGTATGTGAGTGGGTAGCTCCAACATTGGTACCTCCATTTGCTGGGCCGCGAAAAACAATTGGCACATTTACTAGTCCCCCCGACATATATCGGACATTTGCGGCGTTATTGAAAATCTGATCAAACGCAACATAGCAAAAACTCCAAAACATAAATTCTACCACAGGCCTCATGCCCATCATTGCCGCACCAACAGCGAGACCTGAAAAAGCTGCCTCACTAATGGGGGTGTCAATAACACGTTCTGGACCAAATTTCTCAAGCATCCCTTCAGAAACTTTGTACGAGCCTTTGAATTGGGCCACCTCTTCTCCCATTAGCACAACATTTGAGTCTCGAGCAATCTCTTCCGAAAGTGCCTGATTTAATGCCTCTCTGTAGGTTATTACTGCCATGACGTTTTGAAAACAAATAATTAAGGTTGTTCGAAAAACAAAGAGCCCAACGACTTTCTCTCAGAAGGATTATCTGTTTCCCAATAGATGTCATCCATTAACTCAGAGACATCCGGATAAGGACTGGCTAGGGCAAATTCTGCAGATGCCTCAGCCTCCTCTTTTGCGGATTGATCGATCTGCTTAGCTTGTTCCTCCGAAAGGCAACCTTCCGCAAGTAATTGATCTCTGAATAAATTTATAGGGTCTTTATTCTTTTTGTATTCTTCAATCTCTTCTTTACTTCTGTAGGTTTGGTCGGGATCAGCGACAGAATGACCTCTATACCGGTAGGTAATGATTTCTAGCACAGAGGGCTTTGACTCTTCCCGGGCCAAAGAAAGTGCTTCATGTACTGCTGCACGAACTTCATAAAGATCATGCCCATGGTGAACCGACCAATTGACATCAAAAACCTCCCCCCGCCTAGCAAGTGGCTCACCGGCTGAATGTCTCGATTCCGAGGTTCCCATCGAGTAACCGTTATTTTCAATAATATATACAACGGGCAGATTCCACAAAGATGCAAGATTCAACGATTCATAAAAGGGGCCCTGATTTGTCGCACCATCGCCCATAAAACAAAGACAGGCACCTTGGCTGCCCTTATATTTTAATGCATATGCAAAACCAAGGCCTAAGGGAGTTTGCCCCCCAACAATGCCGTGCCCACCCCAGAAGTTTTTATCGGGTGCGAAAAAGTGCATGGATCCACCTTTTCCCTTGGAGCAGCCAGTTTTCTTTCCAAATAATTCGGCCATGCACTCATCCATATCCATGCCAACCGCCAAAGCATGACCATGGTCTCGATATGCCGTAATAACATGATCGTTCTCACCCATAACCGAAACAGACCCAACCGCCACAGCCTCTTGTCCGATATAAAGGTGCAAAAACCCCCCAATGTGACCCTGCTGGTAAGCACGCAAGGACCGTTCTTCAAAGCGGCGAATTCGAACCATTTGAGCGAAGAGATGGATTTTATCTTCAGATGCCATGGAAGCATTGATCGAACTTGCAGCGAAAGAGGCAGGCTCCGAGGTGTCCGCGGAGCGATCAATCGATGAATTTTGATTCTCTTTTGAGCCCAGCAAATCAGCGTCGTGATATATTCCTTCCATAAATAAAAAAGTCCGTTTTACCCTTTCGTAATTAAGGTGCGACTTCAATCCTTAAATCAGGCGGAGACACTGAACAATCAGCACGCAAGCCCCAAAATCCTAACGAACGCTTGTCGTAAAGAGGCCAGACTAATTGATGGTCAGATGGAGGGATTGAAAGGTTATCAATTTCCTTCCTGTTAAAAAATTGGAAGGTTCCTTCATCTATCGGCGGAGGTGCAGTAACCAATTTCTTTTTACACTCAACTAAAAACATTAACCAATGAGCATCACCCGAATAATTTTTTTCCGCCACGTACCCAAATAACTTTATATCATCGTCTTTCAAGCTCATGCCTGCTTCTTCTTTTGCTTCCCTCTTTGCACACTCGACAGGTGATTCTCCAAGGCTCATTTCAAGCTTTCCCCCGGGAGGGCTCCACAAGCCCAGGTTGGGTTTCTTTTTACGCTTAATTAAAAGAAGCCTATTTGACTCATCTTCGATGAACAAAAGGCACGATATTTTAAATTTCATGGGAAAAAATGCTTGTTTATAAATCCTTGCTTAGAGAAAGTAGAAACTACTTATTATAAAACAATGAAGAAAACTGCCCTTTACCTTGCTATAGTCGCAATCCTTACCGTCAATGATGATCTTTTTGCCAATGAACAACCAGATTCTGTAATAGAATTAGATGGTACGGTAGACATTTCCAGAATGGGAGATGGTTGGCTAAAGATTTCAGTCCCATTTTTATTAAAAAGTCATCCGGATCTTGAAACCTTAGGTGGACGTAAGCCTAGCTCTATGGAGGAACTGTTTAATCCTGATTTTATTGATAATTTAAATCTTAAAATAACCGTTTGCTTCCGCAATGAATTTAAGCGGAAATATGCTAGAGGGGACAAAAACGATATTCAGTTTTTTGATTATTACTCATCTGAACTGGAAATAAAGTTATTAAAAGTTGACCGGAATACTAAAACAGCTGTTTTCCTTTTGCCTTCTATGATTGCAGAACGAGATGAATTTGTGGGTTCCTCACCCAAGGCGGTTGGCTATGTTCTTGAGTTTTCGCGAGGCGGTACCATTTTTAAGGTCTCAGACTCCATCGTTTTTGAAAAATATTCTAACGAGGAAATTTTGGAAAAGTTTAAGAGTGAGGCCCAGTCCCGCAGTTTATCAAATGAAGGTTTTTTGATACCCGCTCATTTAGTCGATAGCTCATTTCTGAAAAATCTAGGCCCGGTTAGTTGGGAAAACTAAAAATTGAAGGAAAGGGATGGGCCTTAAAAAATGCACGGTCTTTAATCTAGGAAGCGGACAAACAACCGTTTCCTCATTTACCGCTTCCACCAGTGGAAAGCTAATTCTTTCCACATTTTATCAAAGGACCTTTTCCTGTGCCAATGATGAAGATGGTTGGATTGATCAAGTTGCAGAATCGATCAAGGAAGTTACAACCGAGCACTCCCTTAAAGGAGAAGTCAGTGTCATACTGCCCAGCAGTAAATTATTGGCGAAAACCCTCAGGGTTCCCAAAGTGGAATCTGAGAAACAAGACAAAATAGTATCATTTGAACTTACTCAGAAAATGCCGTTTCCATTGGAGGATCTGGTTTGGGATTACCAGGTCATTGATGATGATGGAATAGAACAAGAAATCATGGCATTTGCTGTTAAAAAGGCAAATTCTGAACAACTCCTAGAAATATTCATTAAAAATGGACTTATCCCCAATGGTCTCTATCCCAGCACTATACTTGATCAATGGGCCCTCAATGATAGTTCAGAAAATGAAAATCACGCAGAAATCCTTTTTATAAATTTTGGAGCAAAGTCAACAGACCTGGTTTTTTCTGGTTCGACGGGCTTTCTGGTCAGAAATATTGCAGTTGGAGGTCATAATTTAACTCAATTAATAGGAGATTCACTAGGCTTATCTGGGACAAAAGCAGAAGAATTCAAAATAGGTTTTTACCAAGGAAAATATAAAGGATCAGAAAATGATCATTTGAAGCAGAATGTTTCTTCTGCAGCTACTAATTTTTGGGGTAAAATAGGACAAGAGCTATCGAGGGCAGTCGTAAACTACAAAAGACTTAAAAAAGGGAAAATTCCTGAAATTGCTCTTATAACAGGAAGGGGTACACAGTTACCAGGCTTCGTGAATTTCATATCTGAATGCCTTCAAATGCCAGTTTCATATTATAATCCATTTCAGAAATTAGATTTAAGTGAAGATCTATCGCTTGAAGATAATCCTGGGATTACTCATTCGATCTCAGAATCATTGGGACTAGCATCAAAACTTTTATCTTCCAATGCTGATAAAGGAAAATCCATAAATCTTTTACCCAAGGAAAAACTGAATGCGTTTAAAAGTAAAAGAAAAATACCTTGGATTTTTTTGAGTTTCATATTGCTGGCCCTGACTCCAGTGCCTTCTGTGCTAGAAACACTAAGTAAAATAAGTACAGTAGAGAAAGCCACCATTGATCTAAAGAAGCAACTTTCCGAAAAAAGACTACAAATCAAGGAATTAGACGAAAAATTATCAATTATTAATGTAAACAAACAGTTTGTTACAGAAGCGATCAAGTATTCGAAAGAACTTATCGCCAAGAAAGAAGTACTATACCACCAGTTTAATGTGCTCGAGTGTATGGAAAAACTTTTTCATGAAACTCCAGGCGGTGACCTTTGGTTAGATGAACTAGAAACAATTACCAAGCAGAATATCGATAAAAAAACAAAGTATTTGAAAATTTCCGGCAGGTACCTTGTGCGACTTAATGAAGCGGAAAACCAACTGGATGAAGCAGAGAAAATTAATGCCTTAATTGATCGTAATACAGCAAGGCAAGAAGCACTTATTGATACAATTAAAAATCTTGAATTGATTGAGAATATCACAAAAAAATCATTTTCAACAGAAGGTAAAGGTGATCTATTTAATCGCTTTTTTACTCACTTTGAATTTGAATTAAAAATAAAATGAGAAATTTCAAGTCATTAGTCTGTATTTTATTAATAGCTAATATTTTTGTTTTTTCCACACTGCTTGCATGGGCAATTATTTCTAAGAATAATCTATCAGATAATAATGATGAATTTAATATTATTTTAGATCAATCACAAGAACTTGAAGATAAAATACTTCATTCTAGAATTATTAAGCATGATTTAAGCGAATCAATTTTAGAGAAAGAGCATGCATTAAAACTTGTTCGCGACACAATTAACTTTAAACAAGATTTGATTTCTGAGCAAGACAACTTGATTTACAAATATCAAAACAAAAGTGCATCCATGATTAACGGTGAAATTAATCGACTTTTACCATCATTAAGAAATCGCTGCAAGGACGCTGGAGTCACCATCACTGAGTCAAAAAGCCAAGGCGCATTTTCTTTCGATGACAGTTCTGAAAAAAACAACGAATATGGTTTTGGGTTTACAGCATATGACGGCTTTTGGCCAAATTTTGATAAGACTGAAGCGAATTTACTTGGCCTGCAATCTGCAATAATCAAAGAAGTCGTGGACTTCATTACGGCCGCAGCAAATGGCAATTCCCTGAAGATTTATTC
>JAYQBI010000015.1:0-15868 GCA_038137235.1 Opitutales bacterium
GGTTGAGATCAAATAATGCAAAGTCAAAAAGCATCTCTGTAAGTGCTTCCTTTGCAGCAGCGCAGGTTTCAACCCTTGTAACTTCTATTTGAAGGCGGGAAAGATAAGCCTCAATCCGCTTGCCAAGCAATAAATCGTCTTCCAGCAAGAGGACTTCTTTACCCATCAAAAATTTGCTAGCCGACATGGATCATAAAAAATGAACCTCTTTTTCGAACCGAGTCGATAAGAAAAATCTTTTCCTTGGATGATCCCCTGTCATTCTCTATTCCAGAATGAAGATTTGGTTGTGGTTTTTTTCCTTGGTTGTCGGGGGTGCTTTTGCACATGCGAACATTACTCCGCTTGGAAAAGTTCCGGATTGGAAATCCCTGGATTGTTTCCAAAATACGATTACCTTTAAGGAGTTCCGTAATGCTCTTGCTGAGGTTTATTGCCCGAGGGAGGAATGGTGGAGTGCATGGATGGTGGTCGATGAAAAATCGGCTAGGATTCGTAAGGAGAACGGCTCGGATGAGTGGTATCAATTGAATTTTAAATCCGCTGAGGACTCGAATCGAAGCGATGAAATCGCAGAACTTGAAAAATCACTTGATGGATTGGTCATTGCTCTTGACCCCGGGCATATCGGCGGGGAGTGGTCAAAAATGGAAAAGAGGCACTTTCAGATGGGGGATGACCCACCCGTTAAAGAAGGAGACCTGTCCCTTGCCGTCGCTAAGCGATTGATTCCAGAACTGGAACAACTGGGCGCAGTTCCTTATCTTGTTCGTGATGGGGCCGAACCGGTCACCCACCGCAGACCTTCTGATTTTAGGGCACTTGCTCATCAATGGGCGGGTAAAATTCAAAGTAGTGCCGGATTACCTGACCGGCTTACCCTTGAAAGGGAAAGGGCGGAGCTACTCTTCTACCGGGTTGATGAAATTCATGCCCGTGCAAATCTAATTAATGATACCTTGAAGCCGGATTTGGTCATTTGTCTTCACTTGAACGCTGCACCATGGCCTGACCCTGATAACCGTACCTTAGTTGATCGTAATGACTTCCATGTGTTGGTTAATGGGTGCTACATGGGTGGGGAGCTTGCTTATGATGATCAACGTTTTGAACTTCTCCTACGTTTACTTAACCGTTGGCATGTGCCGGAGCGTTTGCTGGGAGAGTCAATGGCTTCTGCCCTTGCCGAAATTACCCGCTTACCCGCTTTTTCATATAAGGGGCCTAATGCGTTGAAAGTTGGGGATGTGCCAGGTGTGTGGGCAAGAAATTTACTGGCAAACCGAATCTATCACTGTCCGGTCATCTTTTTGGAGCCCTATGTGGCAAATTCCCATTCCGCATATGAGCTGATTCAAAAAGAGAGCAGCGGGCAAGAAATAGTAGAGGAATATAGCAGTGCTGTGCTTGCAGGATTAAAAAATCATTTCCGCTAAGCTGGCTGGCAAAACTACTTTTTTAGGGCACCCTGGATCATCTCAGTCACGGCTTGCTCATGTGCAAGCACTGCCTTGGTTCGGCCGATCAACTTAAGGAAGATTGATCCCTGACTTCCCTCCACGATTGCACCAAATAATGAGTGATCTGGTTTCGGGGTCTTGGGACCAAATGGAGATCCACTCAAAAAAGTGCCAGTCGCCCGGGCGTAGGTTACTTTGACCTCTTCCACAATTTTTTCTTCGATGTTCTGGCTTTGTATATCCTTGAATTGTTTCATCCATCGATCAACATTTGCCTGCACTCCGCCTCCGCCGCTTGGACCGAAATAAAAGAAAACAAGTTCGGCTGTGTGACCCGCATCTGTACTAAGCTCAAATTGAGCCTTGCGCATGGATGAGGATGGTTCCGTTTGTTTCCACGAATCGGGGGCCATAAAACGGTAGCCAGCAACATCCACTACATTTGCGAAAAGAATCGAGGGGGAAAGAATAAGAGCGATGAGAAAAAATTTCATGATGTTGAAAAATCAGATGTAAAAAGATTCAGGACTTTGGTTTTTGGAAAATCATAAAGTGTTGTTGAGGCAGAAATTCGAGAGTCTTTACCCATTTTAAACCGGTTGCTGATAATTCTTTAATCGCCTGCTTTTGGGACATTTTATGTAGCCGTTTTATCGGCACCAATGGGTCTTCCATTCGATACTCGATCAGGACAAGCTTTCCTCCTGGTTTGAGTGCTTCGAAAATGGACTTTCCCATCTCCAAGGGGTGGGAGAATTCATGGTATGCATCGACCACAAGAATAGAATCGATTGTGCCGGGTTCGATTTTGAAATCAGTGACTGTACCATGAACGGGTATGACATTCTCAAAGTTCAATTTTTTTATTTTTGCCCGCACGATCCCCAGCATTTCCTTGGATATGTCCACAGCATAGACTTTTCCCTGAGGTATTTTTGGGGCAATACGGAAGGTGAAGTACCCAGAGCCAGCACCGAGGTCAACCACTTGGTCGGAGGGTTGAAGGTTTAAATTCTCCACCAGAAGATCAGTGCGTTCCTCACGCTCCCTTTGTGGTCTTTCGAGCCAACCGGCACCCAGATGTCCCATGACTTTTGAAATTTCCCTTCCCATGTAGTACTTGCCAATCCCGTCTGGGGATGCCTCACCGAAACTGTAAGCATCTGACTCTTTCCCATTCAGTGACTCCTGAAAAAAGCTGATGTTCAGAACGGAAATCAAAAACAACACGCAGTGAGCTGCAGGTAGGGGTAGAAAAGGTTTGGGCATAGTAAACTTTTTTACGAATCTCAGTTCTTGGCAAATCAATATTGAACCAAGTTCTGATATTCAATAGACAGGAAAGTCCAAATGAAAGTTATTCGAGCTAAGAGTGCGGGGTTTTGCTGGGGAGTAGAACGTGCCATACATATTGCCCGTGAGGAAGCCCAGGGTGGAAAGAGAACGGTCTATACAGATGGTCCATTGATTCATAATAAGCAAATGATGAGTGCTCTGGGGAAGGAAGATGTTCGTGAGGTTGGCGACTACCAAAGTAACCGGGAACTCGAGCTTCCTCAAAATGAGGATTCCAAGGAATCCGTTGTTGTAGTCAGGGCACACGGAATTTCCCCTCAGCGCAGGGAATATTTGAAGGGATTGGGGTTGCCGTTTCGTGATGGTACCTGTCCGGATGTTGGGATTATCGCTGGTAAAGTAAAAAGTCATGCCGAGCAAGGATACGATGTGGTGATTTTTGGCGATCCTGATCATCCCGAGGTGATTGGCTTACTTGGTTATGCACAGGGTCGTGGTCATGTGGTCAACTCTGAACAGGATCTTATGGCTTTACCTAGGTTTCAGGGTCCTGTCGCGATGGTTTCCCAGTCCACCATGTTTACCCACGAATTTAAAAATCTCACTTCCAAGCTGGCTGAAGAGTATCCACAACTCGTTGTTTTCGATACTATTTGTGGAGCGACGAAAGAGAGACAGTCAGACTTGGTTGACCTGGTGAGGGATGGTGCAGAGGCAATTGTGGTGATTGGAGGTAAGCACTCTGCAAATACACGGAAGCTTGCCAAACTTGCTTCCACCCATAACCGTCCTGCTTTTCATGTGGAAACTGCAGAGGATCTGGATGAATCAGAAATGGCAAAATTTTCGGTGATTGGCGTGACTGCAGGTGCATCAACTCCTGAATTCATCATTCGCTCGGTATGCGAAAAACTTGAAACTATCTGAACAAACTCCCATGAATGATTCCCCCCCTAATGTACTTGCTGAGCGTTATGCTTCGCCGGCGATGTCCCAGCTTTGGTCAGCTGGGGGAAAGATATTGCTAGAACGCGAATTTTGGATTGCGGTAATGCGTGCCCAAAAGGACCTTGGGGTACAAATTGATGATGCGGATATTGCTTCATCTGAAGCGATAAAATTCCAGGTAAACCTGGATTCGATTCGTAAGCGGGAAGAGATTACCAAGCATGATGTTAAGGCTCGCTTAGAGGAGTTTGCTGATCTTTCAGGACATCAACATGCCCACAAGGGAATGACCAGCAGGGATCTTACTGAGAATGTTGAACAATTACAGGTTCATCGTAGCCTTGGAATAATCCTTGAAAAAGCTACCGCATGCTTACTTGCGTTAGCTGACCGTGCGGAGGAATTTAAGGAACTTTGCCTGACTGCCCGATCCCACAATGTACCCGCCCAGTTGACTACTCTTGGAAAGAGGCTGGCTAACTGGGGCGAGGAGCTGGAAAGGTCCCTCGAATCACTCACCCGTCTGTGTGCCACTTATCCATACCGTGGGCTGAAAGGAGCGGTGGGCACGCGGCTCGATCAGGTCACTCTTCTTGGCTCGGAGGAAAAAGCGGCAAAGCTCGACCAAAAATTGATGGAACACCTTGGTGCAACTTCCAATTTCGAAAATGTCGGTCAGGTCTATCCAAGAAGCCTTGATTTTGAAATTATTTCTCTTCTTGTCCGCTTAGCCTCTGCGCCATCAAATTTCGCCACCACCCTGCGTATCATGGCAGGTCATGAATTGCTGGGAGAGGGATTTGCCAAGGGGCAGACTGGATCCTCGGCGATGCCGCACAAAATGAACAGCAGGAGCTGTGAACGAATCAATGGATTCCAATCCATTCTTAATGGCTACCTCACCATGGTAAGTCATCTTTCCGGAGATCAATGGAATGAGGGGGATGTATCCTGCTCAGTGGTGCGCCGTGTTGCCCTGCCAGACGCATTTTTTGCCGTGGATGGCATGCTGGATACCTTTTTAACCGTGATTAAGCAGATGGAGGTATTTCCTGCGGTTATTGAAGCGGAAAGAGAACGCTATCTTCCCTTTCTGCTTACCACCACCATTATGATGGAGGCAGTCAAGGCTGGAGCGGGCAGGGAAGATGCCCATGAAGCGATCAAAGAGCATGCGGTTGGGGTGGTGAATGATTTACGATCCGGTAAAATCCGTGAAAATAATTTAATTTCCCGCTTGGCAAAGGATAAGCGGGTGGGCCTGAAAAAAAATGATCTCCAAAAAATTCTCAAGGATGGAGAGTCAAGAATTGGAGCTGCCAAAGAACAGGTGAGTTCCTTTGTCGAAAGGGCCCGTAAATGGGGAGTTAAATTCCCTGAAGCCAAGGACTACAGTCCGCCATCTATTCTATAAAAAAGATTTAATACATTGGATAACCTTGGCGATGGATTTTGCTGTTGCCAAGAGGGGGGGGCAGAGTGCATTGATTTTCTTTACCATTTTATTACATAAGCCATGACCGAAGAACTAATTGGAAACTGCTTGGTCGCCCAGTCGGGTGGACCTACTGCCGTCATCAACGCCAGTGTAGCCGGAGTTGTCTCCGAGGCACTCAATCAAGAGTGCATCGAAGAAATTTACGGTGGAATGAACGGAGTCCTTGGAATTCTCAAGGAAGACTTAATCGATCTCGCTGAGGAGTCTCAGCAAAATATTCGTGGCCTCCGCTATACCCCTGCTTCCGCACTTGGAACTTGCCGCTTTAAACTTAAGTCCGATCAGGAATATGAGCGCATCCTCGAAGTTTTTGAGGCTCATAACATTCGATACTTTTTTTACTGCGGAGGGAATGACTCCCAGGATACTGCTGATAAAATTTCCAAGCTTGCCCAAAGCAAAGGTTACGCATTGCGGGTTATCGGTGTACCCAAGACTATTGACAATGACCTTGTCACCACTGACCACTGCCCGGGTTATGGTAGCGTGGTGAAGTACTTATGCTCAGTGGTGAAAGAATCTACCCTTGATCATGAAGCCATGGGACAGCACGATCTCGTATCCATCATTGAGGTAATGGGACGAAATGCCGGTTGGATTGCAGCTGGTACCACTCTTGCTAAAAGCAGGGAAAATCCAAACGATGCACCTCACCTTATCTACCTGCCTGAACTTCCTTTCTCAAAGGACAAATTTATCGATGATGTGCAGAATGTATTGAAGAAAAATAAGTACTGCATGGTGGTAGTGGGGGAAGGATTGGTAGACAAGGATGGTAATTATGTTGCCAATTCTGCTTCCGGGCAGGACGCATTTGGACACCAACAGCTTGGAGGCGTAGGTGACTTTCTGGCAAACTTTGTGGAGCAGAACCTTGCGGTAAAGGCACGGTCCTGCAAACTGGGAATCGGTCAGCGAGCCGCCGCTCATTGTTCCTCACAAACCGATAATGATGAAGCATTCCTGGCCGGACAGGCAGCGGTGAAGGCAGCCATCGATGGTGAGACTGATAAGATGGTTATTCTGGTTCGTGGTGAAGGGGAAACTTATACCTGCGAAACTGGACTTGCCCCACTTTCTGAAATTGCCAATGGGGTGAAAGAAATCCCTGCGGACTGGATATCAGAGGATGGAGTAAGTATGACGGCAAAATTCATCAAGTATGCCCAGCCATTGATTATGGGAGAAGTTGAAGTTCCCCACGAAAATGGGGTTCCTGCCTATGTCAGGCTTTCCAAAAAGCGTGTCCGCAAGGTTTTGGATCCGTTCGCTTTTGAGTGATTCGAATCACTTTCTCTTTTAAACTAGCTTCCCGTCAAAAGGCGGGGAGCTTTTTTATTTAAGGGCATCATCAATGGTTTGAATGATTTGCTCAACCGGTTCAAGCCCAACAGACAAACGCATCAAATAAGGGGAAATGCCAGCTTCTTCCAGGATTCCTCTGCCTTGCTGGGATTTTATCATCTGGTAATGAGCGAGGTAGACATAGGGGCAACAATTGGAAAACTCTGTACCAAAACTCGGGCTTTTCAGCATTTGTAAACGATTATAAAAAGTTTGAAAATCTCCCTCAATTTCAAAGCTTAGGTTACATCCCGGACAGTCTGGGCCGGCGAACTTTTCATAATGCTTAAGTGTTTTTTCCTGATAGGCCCAGTGTAATTTTGTGACTTTAGGGTGCTTTTGTAAATATTCTGCCACTTGCATGGCACTGGCGTTGGACCGCTGGATAAAATCGTTATAAAAAGGGATCTGCTCGGCCATGCGTACCAGATCCCTCGAATAGGGTGGGCAAATTTTGCTTTTGGTTTGTTCAAACAAATTTTTTCCCAAAGTAGAAGATCGGGGAAAGGCGAGACTTCCCATCATTACATCTCCCTCCCAACCTGCATATTTTGTCAGGCTGTTGACTACAACATCCGCCAAAGAGGTAATCTTTGCATTCTTGGGGGATACCATGGTCGGATCGATTACCAAAAGAGCATTATTTTTGATGCACAATTGCTTTACCTTTTCGAGGTCACCTGCCTGTAAAAGAGGGTTGGTGGGGAACTCGGTGATCACACCGGCAATCTGTTCGCCAAACTCACTGAATAAGGAGGTAATTAATTCAATATTCTGAACCTCATTCACTTCCATCACCTTGCCTTGTGGAGAAGTGTAGAGATTGATCACCTCGATGGTATCGAGGTATAACCATCCCCACCTTATCCAAATCGATTTCCCGCTTGCCTTGGCATGATCAACCGCTGTGTGAAAGAGAGCGTGAAATGCATTGGCTCCTGATGAAGCAAGCAGAATATCCTCAGGGCCAACCTCCGGGCCATGTGCTTCTGCAATGGTATCTTTAATCAATGAGCTGGGCTCATTCATTTCCGAAAGAACCTCACGGTTTTCTAATAATCCATGATTCCAAAGATAATCTTCTGCGAGACGTGAGGAGATGCCACATCCAGTGTGCTGAAAGTGAGAGGTAACATTTGAATGATTTGGGGAATCCCTGGGGATTTGAAGAAATGTCCATGATTCTTCCTCATGTAAATGAGCGTGCTTTACCTGATATCTCTCGATTACCTTGTCACAGTCGCTTCTCTTGGCAAAGAGGTAGCCAAGATGATTTTCCTTATGCTTTATGCTTAAATGATCGATCATTCTACCGATCATGGCGTGCCTAACGAAACGGGGATATCCGGTGGGCATCGCAGCCAAAGTCTTGGGATCTTTTTCCTCGTACCCGATGAGATCGTTCATCTGCGGCAGGCTTACGCAAACCGCATGAGGGCGGGCGGGTACCGGTTGTCCGAGTGTAAATCGACCGAGGCCGGAGGTTCTCACGGAATTACTTCGTTTTCAATGATTTGGTCAAATGTCTGCCGCTTGCGGATCAGGGCAAGCCGGCCATCCGTTTTTTTCAGTACTTCAGCCGCTTCGGGAAAGGAGTTGTAATTCTTGGCGGACATGGATGAGCAGTAGGCACCTGCCCCTTCAATTACGCAAAAATCCCCGATTTCCCCGCGGGGAAGAGTCCGGGGGGATAACGCTTCAGGATCTCCAGGTGCGGGAGTAAGAAGATCGCCGGATTCACAGCAATGCCCCACGATTACTTGTTCAATTTGTTCGCGAAACTTTTCCTGACCTGGTTCACATAAAAGATGAATCGGGTGCTGTGCACCATAAAGGCTTGGTCGCAAGATCTCGGTCATTCCAGAATCGAGTTTTAGGAACCGGAATCCTTCGGCTCCGGTGGAAGTAACATCCTGCACACGCGTGACCAGGCTGCAGGCGTGAGCCAGGAGAAAAGTTCCGGGTTCAATTTCCAGTTTTAACTTCCTGCCAGTTTCCTCAGCAAAGTTTTTAAACAATTCACGCACCGGGGAACCTACCTCCTGAAGATCAGTTGGTTTTTCATCCGGCATCCTTGCCACTTTGTACCCACCCCCAAGATTGATGGTTTCCACCGAGGGGAAGGAGCGGGCGAGATCAAGCGTCATTGAGGCAACGGTCTTCCATACCTCCGGGTCTGAGCCGGAGCCAATGTGAGTGTGGATTCGCTCGACCCGAAGACGGTAGTCCTGGCAAAGAGACTGAGCCTCCGTCAGGTCATCCTTCCATATCCCAAAACTGCTGGCGGGTCCGCCCACATTGGTACGGTTATTTCCACCTGATCCTTTCCCGGGATTAAAGCGCAAACCCACATTTTTTACTTTTCCCCATTTCCCGAATTTATGAATTTGATTGATTGAGCATAAGTTGACCTTGATCCCGTCCTGTGCCCAGTAAATGAAATCATCCGAGAGTTCCTGGGTACTGAGTGATATGGACTCGGTGCCAAAGCCAGCCCGTACTGCCCGTTCAACCTCATGCACTGAACTGGCATCAATCCCCAGGCCTTCCTCATTAAAAATCCGTAAAATTGCAGCAGTCGGAGCAGCCTTCATCGCATAGCGAGGGAAAAGCCCGAACGCATGGGGGAAGCTCAGGACCTCCTTTGCATTGCTCCGCAAAGTTTCCTCATCGTAGACGAAACATGGAGTGCCATACTCCATTTGAATTTCATCGAGTTCCTCGTAGGTTAAAAATCTCAAAGTGTCGCTCATTCTATTGGATAGGAAATACTGATTGTGTGGCAGGGAAGCAAGCTTTCGGGAATGGGAATCCTTAAAAGTTGCTATTTTTTAAAAACTAAAAATGCGAGACGGTATCCATCGAAGTTCATCTCCCGCCTGCTTACTTCATTGGGAAAGTGTTCTTCCCAACTTGGAAAAAAAGCATCTCCTTCAAAGCTGGCATCAATCTGAGTCAGGTGCAATTCCTCACACCAAGGCATGGCTTCGCGATAAATTTCTTCCCCTCCACAAATCCAGATGTTTTTGCCCATGCTTGAGGCCATCTCCAAGGCACCGGACAAGCAGTCTGCTCTTTGGGCATAGGGGAAATGATGATTTGGATTCCGGCTTAGGGCGATTACCTTGCGGTTGCGTGCGTGCTCCACGAAATCTTCATAGCAACGGCGGCCCATGATCATTACTCCATCCCTTGTGGTTTCAAGAAAATGCTCCCAATCCCGTTCTATCTTCCACGGAAGAGTGCCATTGATTCCCATTACCCGGTTGCGGGCACAAGCAGCAATCATCCTGATCATTGGATTGGCAATAAGTTTTTGGGAATTCCGTTCATATTCGATTGCGTGAATGGGAGTCGATAGAGTACTTCCTATCATGCAACCGTTAAGCCGAAACAATGCAATCGAATAGCGACGAATTTGGCGGGCGTATTTTTCTCCCCGACTCCTGGCAACGCCAGGCATTACAGGAACTCCGTGGGGGTAAGGATGTGGTGCTTCACGCACCTACCGGTGCAGGAAAGACCTTTGTTTTTGAGCAGTTTATCGAGGGAGGGTTTAAGGGGCGTGCAGTCTACACGGTTCCCACCAGAGCACTGGCCAATGATAAGTTCCGCGAATGGAGGGATCGGGGATGGGAGGTTGGTCTAGTTACCGGAGATATCCGCTATCAATCCGGTGCCAATGTGGTGGTGGCAACCCTGGAAACTCAACGCAGTTCGATAGCCGGTTTGCATGCACCCGATCTGTTTGTGGTTGATGAATACCAATTTCTTGGAGATTCGCAGCGTGGTCCTGGGTATGAAGTAACCCTTGCCCAAGCCAAGCCTCATACTTCTTTGTTTTTAATGAGCGGGAGTGTGGCCAATCCTTACGAGGTGGGGGAGTGGTTGATCAGTCATAACCGCAAGGTTGCAGTAATTCAAGAGGGCCGGCGTCCCGTTCCCCTCGAAGAGGTAATGGGTGAGGTGCTGCTTAAAAATCATAACCAAAGTGAAAAAATAAGGGGTCATTGGCCAAGGTTGGTGGACGGTGCACTCCGGGCAGGACTGGGGCCGTTATTAATTTTTGCCCCCCGGCGAAAAGCAGCAGAGGAACTGGCACGGCAGCTTGCACACGAACTGCCCGAGCCAGAAATTCTCGAGCTTACTTCAGAACAGCGCCGCCTTGCGGGAAAGGAACTAACTTCCCTTTTGCGCCGCCGGATTGCATTCCATCACAGTGGTCTCGATTATTTAAAACGTGCGGGAATTGTGGAACCACTGGCCAAGGCTGGGCAGTTGCAGGTGGTGGTTGCCACCACTGGACTGGGAGCGGGAATCAATTTTTCAATGCGTTCAGTATTGGTGACCGACCGGGAATACCGGGTGGATGACCAATTGCTCCAGATCCGACCCGACGAACTTTTGCAAATGTTTGGAAGGGCGGGGCGGAGGGGCAAAGATACCCGGGGTTATGTGGTGGTGGCACCTCGTCAGGCCCGTCTTGCAGATGCCCGTCCTTTGCGGCTCCACCGTTCTTCCACACTCGATTGGCCAGCTCTTATCAAAATTATGCAGAACGCCGTGGAAGAGGGAGGCAGTCATGTGGATGCAGCCCGCCAACTTGCAGACCGTTTATTTTCGGAGGAAGCGGTCAGGCTTGGTTTTCGTGAATCACTTGGAAATTTATCCTCTCTTGTGCAGGCCAATACACAAAAGAGTACTTCATCCGATCCTTCCAGGGATGAAGTAATTGAAATGCTCAACAGTTCAGGGCTTTGGGAAAGGAGGGGCGGGCAGAGTAAGTCATCCCTGGGCAGGGCATTGGTATGGAATCAGGAATCATGGGTTCCTGCCCTTTCCTTGCCGGAGACGCTAAGTAAAATTCATCTTGGTAATCCCTGTCGGTTTGGTTCCAAAAAATCTCCCAGGTACGGGAAAGAAATTCCTTTGGCAGTCTACCTTGATCAATCAATGGGAGAAAAGGTTACCCTGATTAAGTCCTTCAGAAAACAGCTTCGCTTGGCAGTGGCCCAGGAAAGGCCCAGAGGGAAAAGAAAATTCAGCCGTAAAACCTGGAACCGTCTTGGCTTGGAGGATCAATTCAGGCCCTTCTTTCCCGTGCTTTCACAGGGTGGGGAGCTGGTGGAATTTGTGGACCGTGGAAAGGTATTGAATGCCCGGCTGAGCTACGAAAATGCACAGAGCCTTGGATGGAAGGATTCCCGTGGTCGCTTTCTTCTTAATCCTCGCTTAAGGCGGATGGCCCGTGACTTTGATTCACCTTTTTTACAAAGTGATTCCTCCCATAAGGAAGACCTTGCACGGACGAGTCCGGTTGAAGCATGGTACCTTCTTGGTTTGATTGATGAAGAGGCTAGACCCACGGAACGCGGACGGATATTCAGTATGTTTTCAAGGGGGGAGGGCCTGGCAGTGGCGGTAGGAATTGAGGATGCCAGCTATCCAATTGATGAATTGGTTCACGACCTTGCAAACCTGAGGGCGGGTCATCGTTTCCGTTCCTGGGCAAAGACTGAATCCCGGCTGGCAATCCTGTGCCGTCAAGCCTATGGATTCAGGGATTTCCCCGGCTACCTAAGAGCTGGTCTCCCGACGGAATATGGTGAAGGTGCAGTTGATTTTATTCGGGAACGAAGTCTCTTTACTAAAATTGAAGAGGAGGGAGCAGAGGACCTCGGGATGGGGGACATTGAACGGTTGGTAATCGAGTGGAAGAGCCTGCTTGATTTAATCGCTCATGCTCCACAACTCAAAATTAATAGATGGCAGGAATTACAGGAGTTTGCCAGAAAACTGAGTGGTTCAAAATCGGGCATGGATGAACTTCCTGAATTGCCCGAGATTCCAGTCCGGCAACGCCGGCGCTTTCAGGGCTCTTTAAAGCACTAAAACTTGTGCTTTAGAGGTTCAGGGCTTTTAACGCTTCCTCAGTTTCCTGCCTTTTTGAAAGATTGTCAGCCAGTTGACGACGGGCTCCCTCCACTACCTGAGCAGGAGCTTTTTCTGTAAAGGCTGCATTGCCAAGTTTTTTCTCGATCGATGAAATAATATTTTTCAATTGATCAAGTTCCTTGGATAACCTTGCTTTTTCCACTTCCACATCAATTCCGCTGGCAAGATCAATGTAGACTGATCCAAAACCAGTCACCATAGCAGGCATCCCTGATGGGGCATCTTTTACCCGCTTGAGTTCTTTTGCACCAACCGACGAAAGAATAGAGGAGGAATGCTTTTCCAAAATCTTTGATTTTTCATCTTCTGCGAGATAAAGAAATTCCACTTTGCTATTATTGGCGAGGTTACGTTCTGCCTTGAGGGCACGCATTGAAGTTACCAATTCCCGGATATCCAACATTTCAGTGAGGGCGGATTGATCCAGTTCAATTCCAGCACCTTTGATTTGCTCCCGCAGTTCGTCTCCGCTTCCAGGATTTATCCACTGGATGGACTGACCTTCGGAAAATCCGAGCACATGCCAAAGTTCCTCAGTAATAAAGGGAGTAACAGGATGAAGAAGTAAGAGAACCTGACGCAGGCAAAGGTCCTGTACGGCAAGGCAGGTTTCCTTGCCATCGTCTTCTCGCATACGGGATTTTGAATTTTCCACATACCAGTCGCAAAAATCATTCCAAAAGAACCGGTAGATTGACTGTAAAACAGAGTTGAATTCGTATTCTTGATAGAGCCGTGCAACCTCGTCCAAAGTTTCAATCAGTCTAAGCAGGATGGCATGATCATCCTGATTAAGTTTTCCCGGATCTATGCGTTGAAGAATGGCATCTAGATTGGCTTGCCGCTCAGAGTTGTCCGCCATTTGACGGAACCTTGAAACATTCCACAACTTGTTACAAAAATTCCGCCCCTGTTCGATCCGTTCCTCAGAAAAGCGGATATCCTGCCCCTTGGGAGCAATGCTCATGATACCATGGCGCAGTCCATCCGCTCCGTACTTGGCAATCAAATCGAGAGGATCAGGGGAATTACCCAGGGACTTGGACATTTTTCTTCCTTTGGAATCCCGGATAATGCCGGTGAAATAGACGTCCCTGAAGGGTATACGCTGGCGGATTTCATCGTCGCTAAGGGTTTTGTCTGGATTAACCGGTTCTCCCTTGAATTCCAGTCCAGCCATGATCATCCGTGCCACCCAAAAGAAAATAATATCTGGCCCGGTAACTAATGCAGATGTGGGGTAGAAATAATCCAATCCCTGTTTCTTCATCTCTTCTTCGTTTGGCCAACCCATGGTGGCAATTGGCCAAAGCCAGGAAGATGCCCAGGTGTCGAGAACATCCTCATCCTGTTCCCAGTTTTCTGGGTCATCCGGACCGTCTACTGAAACATGCCAGTTTTGAGGATCATTGCGGGATGCACCCTTACGGTACCATACTGGAATACGGTGCCCCCACCATAGTTGCCTG
Source organism: Opitutales bacterium (assembly GCA_038137235.1). Taxonomy (GTDB): domain Bacteria; phylum Verrucomicrobiota; class Verrucomicrobiia; order Opitutales; family Seribacteraceae; genus Chordibacter. The sequence continues at coordinate 13,971 of JAYQBI010000015.1, forward strand.
CTGATACACCAATCCTGAATATTTTCCAGCCAATGAAGGTAGGTCTTTTTCCACCGTTCCGGAAAGTAGCGGATAAATCCTTCTGCCACTGCCCGTTTTGCTTCTTCCACCCTGGGGTAGCGTAAAAACCATTGCTCCGATAGCCTGGGCTCGACCGGAACATCAGCCCGTTCGGAAAATCCGACATTGTTGGCATGTTCCTCCTCATCAATTAAGTCCCCCTGTTCCCGCAGTTTTTCCACGGTTGCTTTACGGGCATCAAAACGGTCCATTCCCGAAAATTCAGGACCTGCCAAATCATTGAGGGTTCCGTCCTCATGAAAAACATCAATGCTTTCCAAATTGTGTCGCTGGCCGATCTCAAAATCCAGAGGGTCATGGGCAGGGGTAATTTTGAGCATTCCCGTACCAAAATCTTTTTCGACAGCATCGTCGGCAATAATTGGAATTTCAGCGGGTTGTAAAGGTCGGCGTACTTTTCTCCCCTGAAGGGCTGGCCAGCGATCGTCTTCCGGATGAATTGCCAATGCAACATCTCCCATAATGGTTTCAGGGCGGGTCGTGGACACATGAAGATATTCTCCGGGAGCGTCAGTAAGTTCGTAACGGATCTTAAACAGTTTTCCGTTCTGAGGTTTCATGATCACTTCCTCATCGGAGAGGGCAGTCAGGCTGACGGGACACCAGTTTACCATCCTTTTTCCCCGGTATACATATCCGTTCTTGAATAAACGGACAAATGCTTCCAGAACGGCCCGGGAATAATCAGGATCGAGGGTGTGAACGGTCCGTTCCCAATCGCAAGAACAGCCAAGTTTTCGTAATTGTTTGAGGATGATTCCCCCGTGCTTGTCCCTCCATTCCTTGGCGTGTTCTATAAACCCATCCCGTCCTAAATCATGCTTGGACTTTCCATCCTTCCGCAAGTGTTGTTCCACTTTTGTCTGGGTTGCAATCCCTGCATGATCGGTACCTGGAAGCCAAAGAGTGGAGTATCCCTGCTGGCGGGCACGGCGGGCAAGAATGTCCTGAATCGTATTGTTGAGGACATGGCCCATGGTTAATACCCCGGTCACATTGGGGGGGGGGATGACAATGGAATAAGCGGGCTTATCCGCATCTGTCTTCCCGGAAAAGGAACCTTCATTTTCCCATTTTTCGTAGAGGCGATCCTCCACCTCTTTTGGCTGGTATGCTTTTTCCATTTAGCTAAGTCAAAAGCGGGTTAGCCTATCTTAATCTTCTTGAATGGCGAGTAAAAGAGCGAGTGTGCCCATCCTGAAACAGGCGAACGCCCGGCTTCCTAAGAAATGGAGTAAAGATAAATCCGGCAGCGAATCCACCGAGGTGAGCGGCAATGGCCACACCTCCCGCCTGCTTCATCGACTCCGGCAGGGCAATAACCTGTTCAAATACCCACAATCCGAGAACCAGGTATGCCGGTAAGTACATCGTGCCCACAAATAGAAAAATCCAGTAAAATACGCGGATGTTCGCACGCGGGTACAACAGGAGGTAGCCAGCGATCACTCCTGAAATCGCTCCTGATGCACCCACCATGGGAATCTCCGAGGATGGATCGATCAGGGACTGGGCAATTGCTGCAAAAAATCCGCAAAATAAATAAAAAAGAAAATACCGGATCTTACCCATGGCATCTTCCAGGTTATCTCCGTAAAGATAAAGGAAGAGCATGTTTCCAAAAAGGTGAAGCAATCCGCCATGACTAAACATGGAGGTAATCACCGATCCCCACTCCCATGCCATCACTTCAACACTTTGCTGGGCGAACTGACCGTAAAAGGCGGCGGGAATAAATCCGAAATTTGCAAAATATGCCTGTTGTTCATCTGGGTCCAGAGGGAATTGCAGGGCGAAGAATACCCAGAGGTTACCCA
>JAYQBI010000016.1:0-15827 GCA_038137235.1 Opitutales bacterium
TCTTCATCCTTGCTACCTGATTTTAGCCCAAGAACTTCACAGACTTGCAGACCTTCATTGTAATTTAGACCGAGAGTGACTTCAGAATGTGCCTGGAAGCGGGAAATAACCTGTAAAACTTCGGAAATGTCAGAGCTTGAACGCTTCGCGGGATCAGCGAGGTCAAAAAAGAAATGACGGGTGTCACGCGGGGGCAGGTTAGGGAGTAATTTTTCCAGTAATTCAACCAGGAAGGCGGTCATTTTAGGAATCATTGTCCAGTTAACAATCGATACGAGGTCTGCCCGGGATAGAAGGTCAATGAATTCGCCTTCACCGCATGCTTCAATGACCCGCGAATAATCAATTTCCTCAAGGCTGAGAGTATTGCCAAGCATGACCTTGCCATCCTTGAACTCCATCGCAGTGGTAATGCCCGGTTCACAGATAGAAACAGCCTTGGTTTTACTTGCGAATTCTTCAAAGACTGGATGCAGGTTGGGCTTGCCGAGAGCACCGACATAGCGGACATCCATGCCCAGGGAAAGCATGGCATTTGCCATAATGGGGCCATTGCCTCCCAGTTTCTCGAACCGTGGATAGAGTTCAATATTTGCACTTTTTCCCGCCGCGGCGGAAATTTTTGCCCCCATTTCGGCGATCGTTGGCACGGCTTCGAACTGATCACCAAGTCCGTGCCTTTTTTCAACTGGGGCGACGATTTTATCGACAAATCCATCAAGCCCGACAATGGCATTCCGGGAAGAAAGGGAAAAGGGTTTGGAATTGATTTCCTCTAGTACTTTTTGATCTACCTGCATGAATAATTCTGCCTACGATTCTTTGGGTAATCCTGCAAACTTAATCGGCTTGTTTCCATAACTTTCAGGCGAAGATGAGTTTTTCGTTGATTTTTAATTCACAGTTACAAGATTGGGATGTGGTGGTGTAATCTATAATTAGTATTCGTGATGGGAAATATATTTGCTGAGCTTGCTTTTGCTGAGGTTCTGGGAACCGCGGGAATTTTTGATTATTTTGTTGATTCAAACATGGCCGGTAAAGGTGTCATCTTTGTACTCGCACTACTTAATTGCTGGGCACTTTCAATCATGTTCAGTAAAAGAGCGGATTTAAAAAAAATCCGCATGGCCAATGCCCGGGATGAAAAAAGAATTAATGAACTTTCCTCGATGATGGATTATGAGGATGCAAATTTTGCTGGTCAGGCAAGTCCATACCTTCGGGTATGCTCGAGGGCAATGGCAGCTGCCCGTTCCAGTGCCAAGGATGGAAAGGTTCGTATGAATTATGTGGAAAATGCAATCCGCCGTGCAGTTACTGAGTTTGAGGACAGGTATGAGGAAAAAATGTACTGGTTGGCAACCATCGTGTCCGGTGCTCCATTTCTTGGACTGCTTGGTACAGTGTGGGGGGTGATGGATGCATTTGGCACCATGGATGCCGGAGGTGCAACCATTGAACACTTGGCCCCTGGAGTATCGGGAGCCCTTCTTACCACGGTAGCCGCCCTTTGCGTGGCAATACCCATAGTCTTTGCCTACAATAGCCTTTCCGCCCGGACACGTGCAGAGATGACCAAACTGGAAAACTTTGCCAGTAACCTTGCGGATCGTATCGAACTGGATGCCAACTCCTAATCCAGGGTTTTCACCTGTTTCCTAGTTTGCCATGGCCAGAGACTTTAGCAGAAGGCACAAACTCTCGGTTATTTCCGAACTGAATGTTACCCCATTGATCGATTTGGCATTCTGTCTGTTAATTATCTTCATGATCACCACCCCGGTAATTGAGCAGTACAACCGGATAAACCTTCCCGAACAATCCCTTTCCGTAAAGCAACCACCGCCCAAGGTGGATGATCAATACATAACCATTGATGCGGGAGGGAATTATTTCCTGGGGAAAACAGCAGTTTCGATCAATGACCTAAAAGCAAAGCTTGATCAAATTGCCAGCGGAGATGGTCCTTCACCCACAATTCACATACGGGGTGACCGTTCCCTGCCTTATCAACGGGTGATTGATGTGGTAAACTTACTGAAAGAAAGAAACCTTACCAAGCTCAGCCTAGACACGAGGGCGGGCTAGCTGGTTTTTAGCACTCAGGGGATTTGGCGGAGTAACTTACTAAGCACATTTCCCGGGCCACATTCGACGAATTCCTCGGCACCATCGGCACGCATTTGGATGACAAGTTCTGTCCATCTTACCGAACTGTGGATCTGCTTGACGAGAAGCGGGGCAATTTCACCTCCATCTGCATAGGGCCTGGCCTCAACATTTGAGTACACCGGGAATTGAGGTGTGGAAAATTCAAAGCCTTTCAGAAATTCACCAAATTCACGGGCTGGTTCCTCCATCATGCGGGAATGAAATGCACCACTTACTTTTAAGGGTACGACCATACGGGCACCTGCGTCCTTGAGTGGGCTAAGAGTAGTTTCAATCTGAGCGGCAGGGCCGGAGATAACCACCTGGCCCGGAGAATTAAAATTCGCAAGGTCTACCTGGTCCGCTGTAATTTCTTCCAATGTCTGGGTAATTTTATCGGCATCCAATCCAATGACTGCTGCCATGCCACCGCCGCTCACCTTGGACATGATCTCCCCACGCTTTGCCACCATCCTTAGTCCGTCAAGAAATGTTACTGCACCAGCAACAGCAAGAGCAGCAAATTCACCAACTGAATGCCCGGCAGCCATAGCAGGTGATTGACCGTCATCTATCTTTGACTGAGCTTCAAGGTAACTGGAAAGATAGAGTGCAGGTTGGGTAAATTGAGTTTGGCCAAGTTGATTCTCAGGATCTTCAAGGCATAATTGCGAGAGGGAATACCCGAGTTCATTATCTGCTTGAGAAACAAGTTCCTCATAGCGTGGGAAGACATCTGCTCCCATGCCTGCGGCTTGGGATCCTTGACCGGGAAAAAGAAAGGCTAGACTCATGGACGAATTGGTTTTTGGCTGATATTACATTGCGGGGAGACTGAATTGCCCCCAAGTTTGTGTATTCTCCATTCCTTGATCCAAGTATTTCCAAAATGCAAGAACATCTGATAATCGACGGCAATAACGCCATGCATGCTATACCCGAAATTATGAGGGAACTTGCCAAGGACCGTAATATGGCAAGGGATAGTTTGCTGAGGTTACTGGAACCTGTGGTGAATGATGGTGACCGCTTAACTGTAGTGTTTGATGGCAGGGAGGGCAGGGGATCGATTCAAAAGCACCGTAATATCGACTTGTTTGCCGTGGTTTATTCATCTTCAAGTGAAGGTGCAGATGGAGTGATTGAACGCATGGTAATGGCAGCAAAACAACCAGGTAGAATTTGTGTGATTACCAATGATAACCTGATTCGAAATTGTGCCTATGCCAACGGAGCATCCGCGATGAAGGTTGATCAATTTGTCAAACGCTTGGACCATTCAATTGATCAGGTAAAACGGAGGAGTGAGCAAATAAGGAATGGACCCCAGCTAAAGTCAGAACCTTTTCATAACCGCCTGGAGTTTCCAGAAATTTAATCGGCAGACTCAATGACAACTGGGGAATTAGTGGAGGAAGTGCCGGGGTTTTATGGAGCGGTAAAAATGGAGGAATCCATTTTACAAAAAATTTGGGCAGAGCAGGATTTTTTGTCTGATTCCCTGAAAACTGATCGGGGGCAAAAAATATTTGTGGATTTTGCCGGGGACTGGAATATTTCGGAGGAAGGTCCAGATTTTCGCAATGCCAGATTAATCATTGATGGTGACCTAAGAGTGGGCGATGTTGAGGTTCACTTCGAGCAGCAAGACTGGATAAGGCATGGTCACCACACAGACTCAAATTACAATAATGTAATTCTGCAGGTTTGTTTATTCGCAAATTCCAGTCGAAAAAAAATGGATTCCCAAAAAGAGAATACAAAGTTAATTCCCACTCTTTTTTTAGTCCCCCACCTAATGCGTGGAATTGAGGAATACGCGGAAGCTTACGCGATGGAAAAGTTATCCGGTCGGGATAGCTTGATGGAAAGGGATGTCGAAAGATTACGCAACCTATCCAATGAAGAAATCAAGTACTTGGCTTTGCAAAGATGGTCTGCGAAATTACGGTTTGCTGAGGCAAGATTACAGAAGCAATCATGGGAGATGGCATGCCATCAATGGTTTCTTGAGATTTTAGGATACCGCAGAAATAAATGTCCAATGGCCCGTATTGCCCAGCGATACGAAGTCAGTAAATGGAAAAATGGAGAAATTAATACTGAAGACATTTTTCAAAATGAACAAGGGTGGAGACTGCGAGGTTGCCGTCCCGCAAATCATCCACGCACACGGTTGAGGCAATACCTTGACTTGTGGAGAATTCGTCCGAATTGGATTGAGGATGTAATGAGGTTAATGAGGGATGATTTGTTCGATGAAAACAGGAGGCTTTCAAAGACGGTAAAGGTCTGGAATGAGGAGGTGCTTGGAAAGGTTTTTGCCAATGGCAAAGCAAACACATTGCTCATTGATGGAGTTTGGCCATTACTTTGTTCATTCAGTAATATGGAGGGTTTTGAAGTTTGGAATAGTTGGCCTGCAGGAGACTGTCCTGAGAAATTCAGAAAATGGGCACGGGAACTGGGATGGACGGATCAGTCCGCCAGAAAACATTTTTCAAATGGGATGGTCCAGGCTATGCTGGAAAGTATGAACAATGGGGATCGTTCCCAAGTCAGCGAATAAGCAACCACTTCATGAACGGGGAAAAAGTATTGGCCGAACTTTCAGTTTCTGAGGCTCTATGCTTTGGAGAATTTTTTTTGGGTAATGCAACGCTATCCCAGAATGCGGTGGAAGAGGCACTGACATTTCTTTTTTCCAACCGCCTGCGGGTAAGTCGTGCTGAATTTTTCCAGAAGCTAGAAGAGGTAGTCAGGTGCATCAGAATCGATAGGAATCCTGGAAACGATGGCCAGCTTGAATTATTTAAGTTCGAACAAAGTGAGGGCATTCAAAAGAAAATAGAAAAGGAATTAAAAATAGCCCGTGCACAGGCTTACCTAAGCCTACTTCGAAGTGATGAGCGGGAACCTCTAAAAGAAAAGCCAGTTTACGGTAATGAAAAATACCGGAGAGTGATCAGTGGGTTTTGTGAGTGTTTACGGGAGGAAAGAAAAATAGAAGGCGATCAGAACTCCAAACATTTCTCCCCCGTTGAATATGAGGAAATTCTTTCCTATCTGCTTGAATTTCTGCCCGATAATGATGCCATGGAAGTGGAGAGAAAATGCAGGCAAAATACGGAATGGCAGATCGAAAAGATATGGACTTCACAGGTGATTGGATGGATTGAGGATGCGGTAAGAAAACTGGAGCATTTCAGCATTGTACCTGAATGCTCATTCGAATCGGTTAGAGAACAACGAATTTTGAAAATGATCACATCCGAAAATGACCAAGAACCCAATTCAACCAATAGTTCAGGAGAAATTTCAGAGGATACAGATTCTAGTTATGCCCGCCCAAAAAAGCAGGGTTTGATCAAAGATAAAAATATTCTGATCTGGGCATCAGTTGGTTTACTTGCCTGCCTGGTTGGTTACTTCGGGTGGAAAGAAAGAATCCAGGAGATCGAGGAAGTCAGTTCGAGAGCAACTAATGATTTGTCCGAAATAACAGCTCCAAGCAATGATGCAGTCATCGATGATAATTGGAGTCAGGTTGCGATGTTGGCTGCCCAGAATAGTGCGGATCGAGTACTGGGAGAAAAGCTCGTCAAGGAGATTGAAAAAATGGAAAAGGATATTTCAGTGCCTGCCAATTTCTTGCATATCCCTGTGAAGACTCAACCGAAGGAGAGTTTGATGAACTCAGAAATTGCGGATGCCGCTCCACCGAGTGGGGTATTGATTAGCAAACTGAACATAGTCCTCAGTGCCAGCGATGGGCACCTTTTTTTACCCGGTGATGAGTCATTGGGTCGGGTAGTTGAGCTGAACCGAACCGGAGTGTGTGATTTTTATTTTACCCGTGCGGACTGGCCGAATCCGGAGAAATCCTTTGGCCTTCCTGTGGCGGATTATGAATTAAGAATGGGAAGTGAGAAAGATGGATTTGTGATCATACTCGGAGAGGTGAAGAGAGTGGATGCAACTAATCAGGTAAACGATGGATCACGTCCCCGTTACCGTTTATTTTCACGCTCAGCATGGCACTTGGATAAAAACCAGTCTAGAGTAAGTATTGATTTTAGTGAACTGGAAGCCATCAGGCCTTTAGTCCGCTAAGCAAGGTGTCTTCTTTAAAAAATTGCCCAGTCACGATTCATGGGCAGAAACATTTAAAAAAGCGAGTACCTGTTCCTTCGGGACCGATCCTTACCTTCAGTGCGTGCATGCATCTTGGGCAATGACCCACATATGCAGTTCCTTCCTTGTTTTTGTAAATTCTTCCATAGGTGCCACACTTTACATAATGGATACCAAGGAAGGGGCGTCCCCCAGGAGTATTGCCCTTAGGTGCTGGACGACCCCCATTCATAATCTTCAGTCTGTCGGGTCTTCCTGCAGGCCATTAACGAGGTTATCTACTCGCTTTCTTAAAATGTTGGCTTGCACGGTAAGTCCGTCCTGTCCGTCGATCACCTCAGATACCCAGGTCTTCACCCGTTCCTCAAAAAATTTGAACTTCTCATGAGCTGCCGGATCAGATGCGAGAGCAGTGAAACTGGTTTGCAGATCATGGGCTACTGCATCGTTGTGACCGACCATTTCCTGCATTGCCTGCAAGGATGCCTGAACTGCCCCCACATCGACGGAAGTTGTCGATTTTTGAATCGGTTTGAAGTAGTGTGGAGCGGAGGGTTGCTTAATGCGGGGAGCGTTTTTACTGGCACCTTTAAAGAGTTCGAAAGAAGTATCTGATTCCCCACTGCTAAAGAGAGGACGGTTGTTAAAGCACAAATCAACGAAGGATTTTAATTTTTTACGCAATCCTTTGAGTTTAGACTTTGATTCATTCTCCTGCTCCTTGGTTATCTTTCGGATGATATCCGCCTTCATTGTGGGAGCGAGTTGCTCGACCTCTTCAAGGATGGAAATGATTGACCTCAGTGCATCCTGCTGGGTTTGCAGAAAAGAAATTGCCGATTGGAGGTATTCTTCAAGATTCTCCTTGGTTTTAAGAGGGGTCTGATCATCACCAATCGGGAGTTTCTTTTTCGTTTTTAAAGGCAATCGAAGTCTCATATCCAGTGCTGATGTTATGAAATAAGTGATGGGCTGGATCAAGCGGAAAGGCAGGCTCGTCCCATGCCTGAGTGTGCGTAGATTCCTGATCCTACCAGTCTTTCGCCGTCGTATATTGCCAGAACCTGACCAGGTGTAAGTGCGCGTTGAGGTTCTGAGAAAGAAACTGTGCAAATTTTTTGAGAATCCAGACGGTTGAGTTGGATGGGAGTCGAAGGGTCGCGATACCTTGCTTTCCCGAGTAGTTTTAAATTGGATGAATTCTCGTAACTCTCATCTAAAAAGGTGACATCCTGAAGGTGGAATTCATTCGCCCAGAGGCTGGGCTCTTCCCTGCGGTCAAAAGCCACAATCAATTGATTTTTTTCCTGATCTTTCCCCGTCACAACATAATTCTGGTGGTCTGTGTTGGAGGGCACTCCGATCCCTTTCCTTTGACCGATTGTATAACGGTGGAGTCCGAGATGATTTCCCAGAACTTTGCCCTCTGTATTTACAATTTCACCAGGTGCATCCTTGATGTAATGAGAGAGAAATTCCGGGACTTTTACTTTTCCCAGAAAACAGATACCCTGACTGTCCTTCTTGTCTGCCACGTGAAGTCCCAGTTCGTTGGCCATTTTCCTGACTTTAGTTTTGTCAGTTTCACCAAGTGGGAAGCGGGCGGATTGAAGTTGTTCAATTGTCAATCTGGCGAGAAAATAAGATTGGTCTTTGTTTTTGTCTTCACCTTCCCAAAGTTCGGCCAAGCCATTGATTCCAACTTTTCGAATACAATAGTGACCCGTTGCCATCGCATCGAAGCCCTCATTTTGTGCATATTCCAAAAGTGCCCCAAACTTCATTCTTCGGTTGCAAAGAATATCAGGGTTGGGAGTAATCCCGTTGGCATATCCATCAATCATTGGGTCGACCACTTCGCGCTGATAAAAGTCCACGAAATTGACCACCCGGAAGGGAATTTTCAACTGGTCGCATACTTTTTCTGCATCTGCTAAATCTCTGGCTCCGGGGCAATCACCAAGTATATCATCCTCATGTTCCCATGTTCGCACATAAACTGCCTCAACTGGGGTGCCTGAATGTTTGAGGATTGCTGCAGAAACCGCACTGTCCACACCACCTGATAAAGCAATTAAAGTGTTTTCCTTTTGGGAACTAATATTCATTAACTGAACCAATTTTAAAGAGCACAATAAACCGGGGCAAAATTTTTCGGTTGTCCACTGCAGAAGGAAATGATTTTGCTTTTCGATGGTGTACGAGCGTGGAGGAAAAGTTTGGGTCGATGAAAAGAATCAAGGTTGGGTCTTTTTGAATGAGGACTGGAAGGGTGACCGCCTGGGGGAAGACTTGGTGGAAGAGGCTGGCTTGTTGGGGGCTGAGTTCCGCATGGCAACTCCGCTGGAAAGAGCGGAACTGGGTGGTTATGCAAAGGATGAAGACGGGTGGTTTTTCTATTTGTCCCGTGATACCCTTGAGTTTCACGGACTTGAAAATGAAGAAGTGTATTTACTTTGTGACCTCAATGACTGGCGGGCTGGTGATGATTGGCTATTGTCCGAAGATGACACTGGTTTATTCCTTCGATTCCCAATAAATTGCGGTCTTCCAGCAAGTCCTTTTGAATTTAAGTTTTCCACTGCCAGTGGGCGGTGGATCGAACCGCACGCAGAATTTCCTTCGGTCATGGAATCGATAAAAGGGGAAAGGAATTATCTATTTGATGCATCACTGAGAACTGGACGGGATGCACTAAGGTTTCGCCCTCTGTGCCCCCAAAGATTGGAAAGGGAGAGTCCCTATCTCTCAAAGCGGCCTCAAGGGAAGTTTGGTTACTCTGCGTTAGATCAAGGATGTAGTTTCCGGATCTATGCTCCCAGGGCGACTCAGGTAAGATTGCACCTTTTTAAAGATCTGGAAAGATCGGACTATCGGGCTTTTGAAATGCAATGCGAGGAGGATGGTTCATGGTTTGTCGGCTTAAATCAAAACGCTGAGGGTCTGCCTTATCAGTTTGAAGTAGTTTCGGTTGATGGCTCCGGGAAAGCTTTTACCAAGGAAATTCCTGACCCATATGCACGGGGTATGATAGGTAGAACAGGGCCTGGACTTGCATTATCTGGGAAAAAAAAGACCACTCAATTTAAGCCTCCAGCCATGGAAGACTGTGTGATAGTGGAAGCCCATGTTCGTGATTTGTTAAGCCATGCTAATGTTGATCTTACGAATGAAGAACGGATGGAGTTTGGGGGACTAAGCAAATGGTTGCGTTCCGATGATTGTTATTTTCGCAAACTTGGGGCAAATGTGGTGGAGTTACAGCCAGTGCAGGAATTTGATGCCAGAAGTAAGGCAGAATACCACTGGGGATATATGCCAGTTAATTTTTTTTCCCCGGCATCAATTTATTCCAGTAATTCTGCAAATGGCTCATGCGTGGATGAGTTTTCCCAACTGGTTGATGATTTTCACCAGTCAGGAATGGCTGTTGTAATTGATGTGGTGTACAATCATATGGGCATCCCGCCACATTTAATGCACCTTGACCGGGAGCTTTACTTCATGACCAATGAAAATAGGGAACTAACCAATCATAGTGGGTGCGGGAATGATCTGTTTTGTGAATCTGAGCCGGTTCGAAAGCTTATTCTGGACAGCCTAATTTATTGGGTGGAGAACTTTGATGTGGATGGTTTCCGCTTTGATCTTGGAGAATTGCTCGGAATTGAACTTCTTGAAGAAATTGAGAACGAATTAAAAAAAATAAAACCCGGAATTTTACTTTTCGCAGAGCCATGGAGTTTTCGGGGTAGATTACCTTTGGAAATGAATCGTACATCTTATGCGTTATGGAGCGATGCCTGCCGCGAGGGATTGCTTGGCTTTGTGAGGGGGGACCTTGATTGTGGCGTCGTACAAAGCCTGCTAATGGGATGCCTGGACAGTGCGAATCTCTATCCCTGCCAATCAGTTAATTATCTTGAGTCTCACGATGATTATTCTTTGGTAGACCGATTTCGTGATCTTTATGAATTCGGCAAGGATTGCCAGCCTCCGCTTGAGGTGAAAAGACTGGCAACACTGGCTACGGGACTTCTTCTGATTGCTCCTGGCGTGCCTATGCTTAGTGCGGGACAGGACTTTCTGCGCCACAAGAAGGGGGTTAGGAATACTTACCTGAGGGGCGATTTAAACGCACTCGATTATTCGCTTTGCGAATCCAATAACCCTGAAATGGAATTTGTGCATGAAATGATTCGCCTGCGTCTGTCTGGCAAAGGTTTGAGGGTGCGCAAATCAACCAAGCAAAACTGGCTGGTGGGCTTTGTGCACGATGAACAGAGGAGATCATTCCTTTTTCATTGGCAGTTAGATAAAAAGAATGAGAAAAATTTAATTTTGGTAAATCCCGGACATGAATCGGTCAGTTTTTCCTTCTACCCACAAATAGAAGAATTGATAGGCATGCAACCTATCGTGTCATATGGGGAAGGACTGAACGAAAAAGGGGACCTTGCTCCAATGAGCTTTATTTGGTTCTCAATTGAGTAGTGGTTTCCTGGTGACTTTGATTAAAAACCAGACCATGCCTTAAATTATAAAAGGAGTGAACAAGCAGGTCTTTGCCAAGAAATTGCATAGTGGATAAAAGCGCGAGTAATCCATAAGGAAAGATATCGGCCCGGTCAGCAGGAAGTTTTGGGAAGTTTGCAATTCTTTCCTGAAGGGAAAGGCCGGCAATATTATTGTAAATTTCTTCAGCACCTGAAAAACAAATTTCCTCGGGATGTAGGGGCTGGAGTGACTCCTCAATTATCTGCCGGAGAAAAACAAGAGTGCCCCCACATCCAGCGAGATGAAGCCTGGAATTCTTAAATACTTTTGCTTGCTCTTCTAAGCATTGATCAACTTCCTTTCTTAATCTCAGCGTGGTTTCAGGAGGAATTGGCTTGGCCAAATCCAATCCACTTCTGCCTGCCAAAGCAATCGCACCAAGGGGCAGGCTTTTAAGCTCAATGGTCTTTCGGTCTTTACATGTAAGAAGTTCCAGGCTTCCCCCGCCCAGGTCCAAAGCAATAAAGGACTTCCAGTCACAGAGGTTGGGGTCATTGAGTAAGCCCTCAGCAACAGCCTGTGCTTCTTCATTTCCAGAAAGTATCTCAATCCTAAAACCAGTTTCCTCGAGGATTGATTGGATTACATGATCAGAGTTTTCCGCTTTACGGAATGCTTCAGTCCCTACCACTCTAACATCATCGACCTGCCATTTAATTATCAATTTCTTGAATTTATTAATGCATGCAATCAGCCTGGTTTGTGACTCCCTGGGGATATTTGTTTTTTTTTGATTAAAGTCAGGGATCAACCGACAAGGAAGACTTGCCTGATCGAGGATTTTTCTCTGACCTGAATGACTTATTTCGGCAATTAATATTTTTACCGTATTTGATCCAATATCAATGAGTGCCCGCCTTTTCATCAATTTTGATTAAAGGGAGTATTCCTCTGGAGCAATCACCAGGGTAAATTCGCCCTTGCCGCTTCTTTGTCGAAAAAACTCAATAATCTCAGCAACTTTTGCAGTGCGGATCGTCTCGTGTACTTTGGTAATTTCACGGGCTAGACAGATAAACCGCTCTGGTCCAAGAACCTCGTTAATTAAACCCAAGGTTTTTTCGATCTTGTATTTTGATTCGTAAAGAATCAAAGAGCCTTCGAAATCCTTCCATTTCTCCAAAACTTTTTTTACAGCAGCAGATTTTTTAGGCAGAAATCCAAGGTAGAGGAATTGATGAGTTGGCAGACCGGATGAGATTAATGCACATAGGGCAGCATTGGCACCAGGTACAGGAATTACAGAAATACCGCGAATGTGGCATTCTCTAATAAGACGGAAGCCAGGGTCACTTAGGTTGGGGCACCCCGCGTCTGATACAAGGGCAATTTTTTTCCCTCCTTCAATTTGATCAGCGAGTTCACTTGAAAGTACTCTTTCGTTTTCTTCTCGGTATGAAATCAAGGGCACCTCAATGGCAAGCTTTTCAAGCAACCGTGAGGTAATTCGGGTATCCTCACAGGCGATTAGATCTGCAAGAGAGAGCGATTCAGCAGCCCGGTTGGAAAGGTCATCAAGATTCCCGATTGGTGTGGCTACCAAAAGAAGGCATCCGGGGCTATCGGCTGCCGGATTCACCTGCTAGGACTAGCGATTAGGACCGCGGTCAAATCCTCCGGGAAGGCTGTACTCCCAGTTTGCTGGTCTGGCGTGAGGCATGCGGGAGTCATCAGGTGAAGCAGTAAAGCAACCACTTAAGGAAAGTGAAAATAAACAAAGTAAAAAAGCTCTAGCGATTAACATGACAAAGAAAAATTAGAGGGTTTCTTCAACTTCTGGAACGACATGAACATTGTCACCTGGACGAAGATTTTCGGGGTTTCCGAAACGGGGAAGAATGTACGCAAGAGAAAATCCCTGGCGGGAGCTCTGCACACGAATACGGGCAGCTTTTCTTTTGTCCTTCCAGAGAGTGTAGACGCTTCCAGGTTCCACTCCGCGTTCCGAACCCAACGGGATAAGCATCATTCCGGATTTCCCGTCAATTCTTGCAATTGTAGATGGGACACCAGATTCACCAATGGTCTTAGATTGAGCTGCAATCATAATTTCAGCTTGTGTCAAAACCGGCGGGCCATCCTCCTTTGGTTGAAATGGGTTTACCGCAGCGACTTCCTCGTCGTCATCCATCACTTCCCCACCTTGTTGCTTAGCAACCATTTCATCGATTCCCCGTTTGTAACCGGCGGCATCTGCTTCTCTAATTTCATCACGGAGGGATGCAATCGTTTCCTTGTGCTCATTCATTAATGCATCCAACGATTCTTCGTGCCTTTTAACGATATTGATTTTTTCTTCTTCCAGGGATGCAATTCTTTGATCTGCAATATTTTGTTTCTGCTCTGCTGCTTCTTTCTCCGCTTGCCGTTCTTCTTTTTCTCTCTTGAGGTCTTCCTCTAGCCCGGCAACTTTGACTTTCAACTGATCGACTTCAACCTCAAGCTCTTCCTTTCGCTCCTTTTCTTTGGCGTAGAGATTTTGGTATTCGCGTAATTCTTGATCCCTGGTAACGATCATCGACCGAAGCTTGGCAATTTCTCCAAACTTATCATGCCTGTCCTTATAGAACATGCCGATAACGGTACGTAAGCGATTGTCTCTCGGGACACCCTTGATGACCGTTCCATCCTCTTTTTTGACATCTTGTTTTGGAAATTTTTCTTGATCAGAGAATGGATCCTGAAATCCAGCCGGTGCACTTAATTTAGTACTAGGATTAACCTGCCATTTTTTTGACTCAGCGTTCCAAACCAGGGCATCGGACCCATATTCCTTGGTTAAGCTGTCTAAGCTGTCCCGGTAATCGGGATTTCTTAAAATAATGTCCTCTGCTGAGCGCAGGGTTTCCGCAGCCTCTGCAAGCGGGTTTTCATCATTTTGACCAACTGGATCGTTTGCTTCAAAAACTTCGTTAAAAGCACTCTTCTTTTTGGATATGTCTTTCCACTGGGTGTCTTTTTCGGATTGAAGAATGTCGTAGGCATCTGAGGTTACTTCATCCAGAAATGAGTGAGATTGGGCAGTTTGAGTATCCCACTTCATCCAGATTAGCCCGGCAAGGCCAGCAAGTGAGAGGGTGGAAAGAAGTCTGAAAATAACGGCAAGTGCATTCATAAGGCTTTATATAACTTGGCGGGAAAACATCTTAAAATCAATGATTCTTTGATCAAAAACTATGAATTTGAGCAAATGTAATTATTCAGGCTCTATTCATAAGCCCGTACTTTGTAAATTTGGGCCCTATCCAAGCCGTGCGTGGAAAGTATTTCAACTTCCACACCAATAACTGTGGTGGGTTCAAAAATATGTTCTCTGTAAGGGAGGTAATTGTCGGTTACTTCAAGCAGTAGGGTGGACCTGCTTTTCGCTGAGGTTAAGTAAACCCGGTAATCTTTAATCAAGGAGGGGATATGGGTGGTCTTCACACCGCTTAAATAAGATGGAAAATGTTGGTCGTAGGAAGGATCGAAATAGAGAGCGATTTTGGAGATTTCTACATTCTCTTTCCACGAAATTTCTAAAAATTCAGGATAGGAAAAGTCAGAAGGCTTGGAAATCCAAATATTAGGCGCGGAGGAGGGGCGATAAGCATCACTTTTTATGGCATCAGGAAGATAGAGCTTGGTGTGTGGGAATACTTCTATTAATGGTCCCCAACTGGTGAAGTTTTCAGAAGGTGATGGAATATATTTGCAGTAGGAATTGGTAGTGCCTCCCGATGAAGGGTTTACTGGATAACTAATTTTGAAACCAACCGGAGGGTTGATGACCTGGATAACCGAAAACTCACTTTTGGAACGAATTTCAAGGTAATGCCAACCGGGTTTATCAACCGTTGTATGGAGGGGGAAGATAATCTCCTGTTGTCCGCCTACATTAATCTCATGAACACAGGCATCGAGGCATTCCCCGGGAAGATTGCAATCAAACGCAGAGCCTTTAAGCAGTCGGGCTTCGAGGGAGCAACTATCTTCACAAACAAGGGTGACTTTAATTCCATCAATGTTTTCTCCAATTGCAGGAAATTGAACCAGGCAGGATGTTACAGACGGTCCACGGCTTTGTTTTAGACTGTTTATGTTTTTACAATCCCAGGATGTGGATGCTGTAATCTTGGAATTGTTAACTAAATCATGATCATCGGAGAACACAGATAAACCAGTTCGATGGTTGGACAATTCCATTGATCTGCGCAGTCCTTCAATATGACCTTTTTTGGCGACCGTGCGGGGAAGTCTTTTTTGATTGATGCAATAAGCAGCACAGTGACCGGCAGCAATTCCCATTTGAGCAGAAGTAGGAGAATGCCCAAGGCTTGGGGCAACTTCATAACTTACCGAAGAATGTTCCCCGGTCCACAAAAGGTTGCGGATTTTTTTTGAATACAGGCAACGCAATGGAATTTCAAATGGTTGGGGAAGAACAATTTTCCCCCGGTTTGAACACAATAAGGAACCTTCCCCCTCCAGGAGAGATCTACTAACAGCAATCGAGTCGATGTGCCTTTTTCCCTCCACTAAATCTTGCTGAGTAAGCGTGTAATCACCAAGGCCTCGAAAATCTGATTTTTCAAAAAGAACAGGGGAGATACGATCAATCGCAAGAAAAACAGCTGCGTTTTTCATGGGGGAGCGATTCTTAAGGAAATCCCATGCGGACCAAACAATTTCTTCAGCAGATGGAAGGCGTGTGTGAAGCGGCGAAATCCATTCAATGTGATGGTAGCCAGTCATGGAATGGTTTAAAGACTCCAACCAGTCGACCCTGGCATTTAATTGATTATCTTCCCACCGTGCCTTAACCCAATCTGGGCAGATGAAGGAAGAGGCTTCATTTTTTTCCACGATTTTAAGAAGTGCAACGATTCGGTGATGAATGGCTGCTTGTTTGGTATCCTCAGACGCTCCCAAATCAATTCCTGTCTCTCCGGGGGCTCCTGCTAGTTTGGCAATATTTCCAGTGCCAGTGCAGTCTATAATAT
>JAYQBI010000017.1:0-9264 GCA_038137235.1 Opitutales bacterium
GCAAGCAACCATCCCCAGCGAGGGCAATTACCTGATGATCGAAAATCGGATGTTCCGCGGTGTTAAAATGTGCGGCAGCCATTTTGGATGCGATCGCCATACCCACGGCATTGCCCACTCCCTGACCGAGAGGTCCTGTGGTGCACTCAACCCCAGGGGTTTCCCCGAACTCGGGGTGGCCGGGAGTCTTACTGTGGAGCTGGCGGAAATTCTTTACCTCTTCGAGGGGAAGATCATACCCGGCGAGGTGCAACCATCCATAAAGGAACATACTACCGTGACCGGCGGAGAGTACGAAACGGTCACGGTTTAACCATTGATCATCGGATGGATCGACCTGTAAATCTTTTCCGAAAAGAACCGCACCCACTTCGGCCGCTCCGAGGGGAAGTCCCAAATGCCCTGAACTACAGGCGTGAATTGCATCGATTGCCAAGCCGCGTGCTTGATCGGCAGCTTGCTGGAGGATTTCTTGGTTTTGCATATCTTTTAAATAAAACTTCGAATTGAAAAGGGAGTACTTTAGTGCTCAGCAGATGCTTGGCGAGCAATTCTTGCCCTGTTTGTTAACAGGAGTGAATCAGAGGATACTTATTCCTGATAGATCACATCCGTGGATGTCAACTCAACCAGGTTTTCACCGGGCTCAACTTCCACTTCCTTTGACCAAATGGTAACCACATTGGTCTCAATGTCTTTATCAATTCCAATCACATAATATTTATCATCAGGAGAAAGGTTTTCCAACGATGCCTGGCCATAAGGATCAGTACGGGCACGGCCAACTTTGGCGGAAAGTAGAATGGACTTTACCCCAAGAGCAATCTCGGGATTACGGGAAACATTCTTCTCTGCTTTTGCCCATAGTTCAGCAACGGAGCGAACCTCTCCGGCAATCGCAGGATCTTTGGTTAAGTCTTTTAGTAATGCCCGTAGGTCCTGTGTAGTAAGATAAATTTCAGATGCTTGAGCAGGCTCAAGAGTACCATCTCTCAATGGTTTGTGAGCCACCAAATTAAGTTTTGTACGGTCTGGAACATGAGGGATTGGCGGATTTACTCTTGGAGAAATCAAAGGCTTTGAACTTACAACTAATTCTTTGGCGGCATCTTCAGGCTCAGCTTTCTTTTTTAAAGGCTTTTCTTTTTCGACTTTAACTGCAGTGGTCCGATTTAAAATTTGGGACTTAACCAAAGGAGAATGAAGCTTTTCTCGAACTGCATGGCCAAGAAACCCCGCGACTGACTTTTCCGCATATTCATCTTTGAGTAAATTTTCGATAATACGCTTCTGGGTGTCGGCATCTGGCAGGTTTTTTTGGTTACGGGAGAGAAATTTTTCCAGTTGTTCATCAGATGCTAAAGTTTGATGCCGCGAAGGAATCAGCAATTGAGAAGCGTCAAAAACCTTACTGTCGCGAGCATAGGCATGGGACTTTTTCCGATTGCTCGAGTTTTGTGAAACCCAGCTTTTCTTTTTCTTTGTCTGAATTTTGAGGAGTGATGGATTCCGTGCCAGATCTTCAAGAGAGTAGAAACTGTAGGTTGAGGTATCCATACATTCATGCAGAGACAAAACCTTGGGGAAAAATATCGGAGTAGCGGTTGGGAAACGCGATAAATTTACAATATCTGCACCATCGATTTCCTCGAAACGAAAGGCATCAGCAAAAAGAGAGGCATCCAAAAAACCATTTAGATTATGATGCACGACGGATTTCTCCCCAAACAATGGGGTAACCAACAATAGAAATAATATTATATAGGGCTTAAAGGGCATATTCCAGGGAGGAATATTTGAAATATACCAACCATCTTATAAGCTTGTAAAGATTTTCTTCTTGAAAGCATGCCTAAGAAATAATTTTTTCATACTTTGCACAAAATCAATCTATGCTGTCGCATAATCCGAAGTGCATATATTAACAGCCTTTTAATGTACCACCAAATCTATTCCATTTATCTATGAGCGAAGCAGCAAGTGAAGAATATATGATTGAAGCCAAAGGGCTTAGTAAATACTACGGTGATTTTATCGCCGTGGAAGACCTTACCTTTTCCATCAGAAAAGGAGAAGTGGTAGCCTTCCTTGGGCCTAACGGTGCCGGAAAGAGCACAACCATGAAAATGCTTACCGGGTATTTGGCCCCATCAGCAGGCGTTGCCAAGGTATGTGGGATGGAAGTCGCCAATAATCGCTCGTTGGTTGCAAATCGAATTGGATACTTACCTGAAAATGGACCTCTCTACGAAGAAATGACCCCGATCACTCTGCTCAATTTCTTTGGGGATGCCCGCAGTATGGACGAATCAACCAAGAAAGACAGAATATCTGAAGTGATTGAGCAGTGTGCTTTGCAGACTGTACTTAACAAACCAATCGGAAAACTCTCCCGTGGATTTAGGCAGCGTGTCGGCATGGCCAATGTTCTTTTGCACGAACCTGATGTCCTGATTATGGACGAACCCACCGCCGGACTTGATCCGAACCAGGTGCTTGAAGTAAGAAAAACAATTAAGGGGCTTGGAAAAACTATTCTTCTCTCCACTCACATCCTCCAGGAAGTTCCTGAAGTTGCAGACAGAATTATTCTTATCAACAATGGACGCCTCATTTTTGAAGGCACCCCGGAGAAACTGCAGGGTGAATCATCCCTTGATTCCTGGTTCAACAAACAAACTTTAGCTGCTTAATCAAATCTCGCCGAATTTTCCATGAACACAAAAGCCGTTCTCGCCGTATTTAAAAGAAACCTCGCCGCGTATTTTGGGAGTCCCAGCGGATATGTATTCATTTGTGCCTTTCTTCTTGCCAGTGGGTTAGCTGCATTTTGGCCTCAGGAATTTTTTGATTCCAATCTTGCGAATCTTGACCAACTAAACCGCTTCCTCCCCCATATTCTGCTCGGATTTATTCCGGCGATTACCATGAGTATATGGGCGGATGAAAGACGGCAGGGAACTGACGAACTCTTACTGACGCTGCCGGGAAGCGATTTTGATGTGGTTATCGGAAAATATCTCGGAGCCGTGGCAATCTTTTCGGTTTCTTTGATTATTTCTCTCTTCGCCAATTATTTTGTACTTAGCCAATTAGGAAATCCAGATTTTGGATTATTGGTATCAACTTACATTGGCTATTGGTTTGTAGGCCTGAGCATGATTGCCATTGGTATGGTTGCCTCTTTTCTTACCGCAAATCTTACCGTTGCCTTCGTTCTTGGAGTCGCCTTCAACTCTCCGCTTGCCCTGTTGCCCGATTCAGAATGGGCAATTGCGACAAACTTCCTGGATTTTAGCCGCGGAATAATCAGCACTTCAGGAATGATCTTTTTTGTCGGACTTTCAGCTGCAATGCTTTACTTATCTTCCATCCTCATTGGTCGCAGGCACTGGGTTGGCAGTCCCCTTGGAAAATCTAAATACTCCCATTTCGCTATTCGGGTAGTGGCAACTATAGTGACAGCATTTGCTCTGACCCAGTATTTTAGAAACCATGATGTGGTACGGATTGACGCAACCGCTGAACAACTTAGCAGCCTCTCTGAGGGATCAATCGATCTGCTAGGGAAATTACAAAGCCCTGTGGAGATTGATGCATTTATATCTCCATCTGAATCCATGCCCGAGCAATATGTCCAAACCCGAATCAATCTGCTCACCGCTCTTAGGGAAATTGACCGGGAAACCAAGTTGGTGTCGGTTAAGATTCATGTGATCACCCCAGAGGACAATGCATCCGCCACTGCTGAAAAATATGGAGTGGAAAATCAAAATGGAGTTACCCCTCCCCTCTTTGTAATGGAAGGTGGACGAATGGTACCCTGGCAAAAAGACCTGTACATGGGCGTAGTCTGTAAAGGAGACAACGGACAGCAGACCATCCCCTTTCTTTACAAAGGTTTACCCGTTGAATACGAAATTGTCCGCACAATCAACGCGGTAAGCGGTTCTCAAAAGAAAAAGACTCTTGGAGTATTTGCCACCGATGCACCGGTTCTTGGAACCGCTGGCATGGGAATTATGGGTTTCAATCTCGGTGGAGGCACCCCAGCGTGGGAATTCTTTAACGAATTAAACAAGCAGTATGATGTGCAGGAAGTCACTGGTGGCGATATTTCTCCCGATGATTATGACGCACTGGTGGTAGTTCAACCAAGCACCTTGGATAACGAAAAAATGGACGACTTGGTTGCTGCGATAAAATCCGGCATCCCTACTGCCATCTTTGAGGATCCCCTTCCCTTAATTCAGGGAAGTGTAACCGGCACTTACGAACCCCGCCGTAATAACAACAGTGGTCCGGAAGGTGGCAGTGCACCGGAAAAAGGAGACCTTAATAAATTGTGGAATCTATTGCAGGTAAATTTCAACCTCGACCCCATGGAGAGGCTTCAAAAAATTCAGTCCGAATTGGCTAGCCTCAAGCAAAATGCTGGTCGCAGCCTCGCACCTGCCCGTGGGCGTTTTCCTGAAGTAGGTGTATTTTTCAGCAACCTTGAAAATCTGATTAAAAAAGCATCGGAATATGAAGCCCGCTTAAAATCAAACTCCTCTCTCAGCCAAAATGATTGGAACAGCTTGAAACTTACTTCCCTGCGGACTGCTTTCGAAAAGATGGACAGCAACCATCCCATTCGGAATTTTGTGGAACAACGCCTGCTTTCTGACCTTGATACACGCCTAGGCGGTTTGCAGGAAAGAATTCTCAGGGATCCTTACAATCCATTCCCCAAAATCCCCCGATCAGAAAATTTTCCGGATGAATTTGTATATGTTGGTGGTTTGCCAAATTCCTTTCATAACGATCCGATTACTTCGGAACTACAGTACTGTCTTTTTACCTGCCCTGGCACTCTTTATCCCCGTTCATCTGCCTCCCTTACTTTTCAGCCTCTATTGAAAACCCGTGGCGGTTCCCTCTCTGGCACAACCAGCCTGGAAACTTTTTGGACTGGTGGAGTCTTTGGGACGCCTCGCCGGTTTAACCCTGATCGTACCCTTTACCCGGGATCTGGTGCCCAGGAAATTATTGCAGCCTCAATTTCCGGGGAAGTGGTTGATGGAAATAAGACCAATCAAATTAATGTAATTTTGGTCGCAGATGTGGATATGCTCGCAGATCCATTTTTCAATATCCGTAGCCGGGGCCCCGAGTCAGACTTTCCTCTCGATGTAGATAATGTAACGCTCTCGCTCAATTTAATTGATCACTTATCAGGTGAAGACAGCCTGCTTGATATCCGTAATCGTAGAAGACTGCACAGAACGCTTGAAGAATTCGAGAAAAGTATCGAAGAGGCAAGAGCTGTTGCATCCCAAACGATTCAAGAGGCAGAAAGTTCAATTCAGGGAATTCTTCAGGATGAAAACCGTAAATTAAATGAAGCACTTGCCGATGTTCAAAATAACCAAGGCTCTATGACCCAGGCTCAATTTATGCAAGTCTTGCAGACTGAGGCAGCAAAGTTGCAAAAAAATCTCGCCAAGAGGGAAAGGGAACTTCGTCAGACAACTAATGTAAAAATCAAGGATGCAGAAAGGAAACGCGACCGTGAAATCAGGGAAAAACAACGAAGTATTCAGAGGCTTTCTGTCTTTATCCCTCCCCTTCCTTTGCTCTTAATTGCACTGTTCGTCTTCTACAAAAAGCGGGGTGCTGAAATTCAAGGAACCGTTGATTCCCGGGTTCGTTCTTAACTAGCCTGCCATCCAACCTTCAACACTTTCGATATCACTCAAAAATGAACGAAAATAAGAAAACGATTACTTTTCTTGCTGCTGCAATTGTTGCAGTAGCAATTGCTACTTTCACCTCCCCCACCAAACGGGACCCGTCCGCCAAGCCAAGCGTAATGGGACAGTCACTATTTGAATCGTTTGACCCACGGGCAGTTACCGGAATCGAAATTGTGGAAGTGGATGAGGATGATATTCAATCCAAGTCAATCGAGGTTACTCAGACAGAAAAAGGCTGGTTTATCCGTCGCCCAGGAAAAGCAGACTATCCAGCGAATGCAGATAATCAATTAAAGGATGTAGCCAGTATATTATTTGACCTCAGAATCATTGATCAGGCTGGCGAGGGAGCAGGCGAGCATGGAAAGTTCGGTGTGCTTGATCCATCGAAAGCAGATGCTACTGAATCAGGCATCGGTAGACTCATCCACCTCAAGAACAGTTCTGGCTCAAACCTCGCCAGCTTAATTATTGGAGAAGAGGTAGAAGGGTTACCTAGTACATACTTTGTCCGCAAGCCCGAGCAAAATGCAGTTTTCCGTGTTGAAGTACGCAATGCCCGGGATGTTTCTTCCAAATTTGTGGACTGGGTTGAACAAGACTTCCTTGATCTTGATAAATGGAAAATCCGCCAGGTCACTCTGGACAACTATGATGTTAATCTGGCACAGGGACAGATCAACCGTTCAAACAATCCTTTTGTTCTTAATTTCGCAGATTCGAAATGGAGCCTGAGCGGTTCGAGTCTCAAGGATAACGAGGAATTGAATAAAGAAGTGCTGGATGCCATGAAAGATGCTTTGGACGACCTTGAGATCATCGATGTGGAAAGAAAACCCGACATTCTGGTTAAAAACCTTGAGCAAGGTAGCGAATTCTTCAGCAATTTAAGGGATGCCAACAACCAGGCAGTTGTGCAATCGCTTCAACAAAAAGGTTTTTACACTATTGCTGCCAAAGATGCAGCCGGACAAACCGTACCCAAAGTGGTTTCAAACAAGGGAGAGGTACTTGTTGGGATGGAAAGCGGCGTGGAATATGTCTTGAGATTCGGTGAAATTTATCGGGGACCTGAAGATGAGGAAAATTCCACAGGTGACAGCCGTTACATTTACGCATTCGCCCGTGTCAACGAGTCCCTTCTTTCTCCACCAGAACTCGAACCACTCCCCGCCACCAAGGGTGCGAAAGGTCCTGAAGGTGAAACAGGCCCGCTGGCAAAACCTGGCCCACCTCCCAACTTCACTCCCCCTACTCCCCCGCCCAGCATCACCCCTCCACCACCTCCCTCAACAACTGGTGCTCCCCAAAAAGTAGCCGTGCATTCCGATAAAAATGCAACATCAGTCAAGGCAGCTAAAAAAGCTGAGAAGGATGCTGAAACCGCACGCATTAAATCGTCCAATGCCCGTAAGCAAAAAGAGTATAATGACAAAGTTGCCAAGGCCAAGCAACGGGTAACCGAACTTAATCAAAATCTTGCCGGTTGGTACTATGTAATTTCAAATGACATTTATGACAAGATTCGCCTGGACCGGTCTGATTTTGTTAAAAACAAGGATGAAGAAATTGTCGAACTTCCCGATGAGGTGTCCGCATCTCATATTTTAATTTCCTTCAAAGGTGCAGACCGTGCCGACTCCAAGATCACTCGTTCTAAACAGGCTGCCAAAAAGGAGGCGGAAAGAATCCGTGGCTTGATTTTAAACCAAGGAAAGGATTTTGCTGAGATGGCTAAAGCACATTCCGATGGCCCTTCTGGTCCCAAAGGCGGTGATCTTGGTAATTTCAAGTTTGAGGTCATGGCCAAACCTTTTTCTGAAGCAGCATTTGCACTGGAAGTTGACGAAATTTCCGAGGTCGTGGAAACTGGTTTTGGATTCCATGTAATTAAACGTACAAAATAAAAGTTTATCTTTTTGCATCAAAGGTTGAGTTTTAACTTTCTCAACTCCTAGGGAATGGGTATTATGACCCATGCCTCTATCCTTTCTTAAAAAGAAAAAATCTCCCATCTGGGAGAGAATCGAGCACGATGACATAACTCGATTACGCACAAAGTATGATACCTATTATCATATCTTTGAAGATCAAAAAGGAACCCGTGTAACCAAAGACGGTAAAGAGTATGTCATGCTTTCAAGTAATGACTACCTTGGCCTTAGCCATCATCCTAAGATTAAGGAAGCTGGAATCGAGGCTTTAAAAAAGTGGGGAAGCAGTACAACTGGGGCAAGGCTAGCCAATGGTGGAAGATCCTTTCATCGGGAATTGGAAGAAGCACTGGCAAATTTTATTGGAAAAGAGTCATGTCATGTTTTTTCAGCTGGCTATCTTGCTTGTGCGTCCTCGGTTACTGGGTTCGTTGGCAGGAAAGACATCGTCTTGGCTGATAAGAACTTACATTCCTCCCTATGGAGTGGAATAAAGTTAAGTGGAGCTCACTGTGAAAGATTTGCTCACAATCACCCTGAGCATTTGCGTGAAATCCTTGAAGCCGAAGATAAGGAAACTGGAAAAGCAGTTGTCCTCGAAGGAATTTACTCCATGGAAGGACACATTGCCCGGCTACCAGAACTTACTGCAATTGCTAAAGAATTTGATTGTTTCACTATTCTGGACGATGCCCATGGCTTTGGAGTGCTTGGAAAAGACGGCCGCGGAACGGCTGATCATTTTGGTCTTACTGATGAAATTGATGTGATATCAGGAAGTTTTTCAAAGTCGCTTTCTGGCATTGGTGGTTTTGTCGCTTCCTCCAAGCAAGCGATTGAATTTATGCGAAGTCATTCCAAGCAAACGATTTTTTCAGCTGCCCTTACTCCTGTTGCTTGTGCTTGTGCAAAAGCTGCTCTTCAAGTGATGCAGGATGAACCAGAACACCGGGAAAGGCTATTCAAAAACTTGGAAAGGTATACATCATTACTTAAAGAGCTCAGTCTTGATACCTGGGAAAGCGAAGCTCCCGCTGTTCCAATTGTGCTCGGAGAAAAGGAGAAGGTTTATTATTTCTGGAAAGCTCTTCTTGAAAAAGGTATTTACTCCATCATTTCGATCGCTCCAGGTGTACCTCCAGGAAAAGACCTAATACGCACAGCAATTTCAGGTGCTCATACTGAAGACGACCTCGACCGAATAGAAGAAGGTATCAGGTACGCAGCCACAAAAATCTGAACGATTAACGGAACGCACCTGGGTTACAATTTAAGTTGTAGATTGAATTACTGCAGTACTCTTTCCTAGTGTGACCGCAGGAGGCGGCGGCAACTTTTTAATACCAAGCAATATTCCAAGTGCCTCGGCTAATTTAAAAAATGTAATCCGGTACGGATTAATCAAGCAAAGGTAAAGGTAGGTGAATGCATGGAGTTTTTGATCCCTAACAGATTCAGTGCTCCTAATACTTTTACCCCATTTTTTCATTAATATTTCAAAGTTTCTGCGGTTATGAATTTTACGGCCGTCAGAAGCTCCTTTTACATGCTGAATCACACTGTTATGAGCAACATAATGCTTAAACCCGGAT
>JAYQBI010000017.1:9274-15530 GCA_038137235.1 Opitutales bacterium
TCGAGTCCGGACCTTGACATTCGGACACATAGCTCAACATCTTCACATCCGTTGATGAAGTCTTCATCAAATCCATCAAAAGAAAGAAAGGTTTCTCTTTTCACCAGCGTGCATGCGGCCGTGACCGCACTCCATCTACGCCTGCCACCACCTATTGGATTGAATAAAAAACCCTGGCCAAAATGACGGGGATTGCCAGCAGGCCCGAACACTACACCGGCATGATCATAAATCATAGAGTCTGCAAGTTTTTGAACATTTCCAACCATACCTACGTTTTGTTCCTTTTGAAAAACTTCAAACATTGGAAAAAACCAGTTTCCCTGAACAAAAGCATCAGAATTCAATAGGCACAAATACTCACCTCTGGCTCGCCTAGCTAGAAAATTGTTATTTTTGGCGAAGCCTGATCGCTTTTCATTAAAAAATACACGATAGGTTGGCGCATAAGATTTGATGAAATCCGTGGTATGATCCTCACTTGCATCATCAATGATAAGAACCTCGTATGATAAAGTACTTGGTAAAGTATTTTGGAGAGAGGATAAGCATCTTTTCAGCTTATCTGCCTGACCGTACACCGAAATAAGTATACTTAATTTTGGACTCAAGTTTATCACCACAATATCAATTCATGTAAGCATGTAACAATTTGCATCCATTTATCTTTGAGTCAAAGTTTTCCCGTGCTACAAGCTGACCATTCTTGCGGATAATGAGATATTTTTCCGGAAATTTCCAAAAATCCATCAGTATGGATACCCATGACATATAATCCTCAGGATTTAAGGAAAAACCGGATTTTCCATCTATAAATGCCTCCGGTGCTCCTGCCCGATCTGAAGCGAGAACCAACATGCCCGCTGCTAATGCTTCGGGAACCACATTAGGAATTCCGTCTCGGTCACCATTTGAGTCAACAATTCCTGTAAATAAGAAGGCATCGGATTCCAGGTATAACTGACGGACTGACTTTTGGTTCATGGAACCAGAAAAAGAAACTTCTTCATTCAAGTTTAGGCGCCTTCTTTCCAGAAATAAATCTCTCCGCAAAGGACCATTGCCCACAATTTTCAAAGAAAAAGGGATTTCTAATTTCTTGAGGATGTTTGCAATGGTAAGCATGTTAAAATATCCTTTTTTCTCAACCAGTCGGCCAACAGATAATAATTTAAGCTTACCTCGATTAACTAAGCTAAAATCATTTCTGGAGGGCCATTCAGAAAGACTTCTTTTTACCAGAAGGACTCGGTCGCTTTTGACTCCCAGTTGGTACAACCGCTGGGCGGTTGATTCAGACGAGGTTCTAACAAATCGAGCTGCAGTAAGTTTTTTGGTCAGGAGCCAATCCCCGCCATGACGAAAAACATCATACGCGTGTGCACCCATTGAAAATTTAGTGGATATAAGTTTGGAAATGGTAAAAGCAGCAGTTGCGGGCATCGTTGCCCATACAGCATGTATTAACTGGTATTCCTTTTCCTGAAAGCGGCGTGCCTCAACCAAGGCAAATCCTAATCCAAGAAATGTTTCACACCAGTTTTGCAGACTATTACATGGGTTGGACCACAAATAAATTAGAACCTCTTTACATTGGTGTGGTTTTTTAAAAAACCAATAGGGCAACCAATAAAATAGAAATAGAAGTCTGGATGGATAAAATCGGAAAATTTTTCGATCTTCCCAGATTTCATCCCCTCTCCAAATCGAGTAAAGGTCCGGAAAAAAAGACAAGTCACCAAGAGACCGCAACTCTCGGCGTACAAAGGTTTCCGTAGGTCGTGGAAAAGTGGCGTAAAGGAATGCTACCTTATTCAAGGTATCAGCGAGTCAGCAATGGAAGCACTTACTAGGCGTTGTACTTTACAAATCTGGAAGAAGAGTGTGAAGATTTTCCATTCTCACCAGTTTTTCCATTCGCATGAATTTGACCAATTTCACTAGATGACTTGTCTGCTTGACCATCAACTACCGGGAAATAATCAAATGCAAGTTTGATTTCCTCTGCAGTTGCTGTTTTTTCACCACCCACATTAATCTCTCCACTAAAGCAAGCAAGAGGGTGACGCACGCGGGAAACTCTAATTTTCATGGAAAGCTTATCCCCAGGCTGGCAGATTCTACGGCACTTCACACCGTCGCAAGAGGTGAAGAAAATCGTTTTAGGGTCTACTTTTTCAGTCAATCCAGGATGATCACCCTTAAGTAAATAGAAAACACAGAGTTGACCGAGTGCCTCAATCATGATCGATGCAGGGAAAATTGGTTGCTCTTTAAAATGTCCCTCCAAAAAATATTCATTACCAGTGATTTTGTAATCACCACGAACTTCTTCACCTTCAACAGTAACACTTTCCAAAAACAAAAAGGGTTCCTTGTGGGGCATCAGCGAAGCCACCTCCTCAATCCTGAATGTTTTTGATCTTTTGGGAGGCTCAACCCCCATGGCTTTGGCATTCAGGTAAGCCTTAACATCACCAACAGTACGAAGGTCTCTGAGTTCTTCGTTATCAATACTTACTTGTAGGGTTTGCTCGACCAACATGACCACTTCAAGCATCGTCAAGGAATCCATCCCAAGGTCTTCATACATTCGCAAGGTGTCATCACTTTTTGCAAGGATTTCTCGCTGATCAGGCTCGAGGTGGCGGTCAATGATACCCATCACGATGGTTTCGATCTGGACAACATCTTTGTTTTTACGAAACTGCAATGCAGCCTCATAGGTGCCAGCAGGGCACCTTTTGAGGAGTTCTTTGAGATCTTCTTCGAGAGCGGCGGGGGATTCCTCTTTCATGGGATTTACTTTAGAATAATGGGATAGGAAAAGTAAAGTTTTTACAGGATTGTAATCTTACGCTTTACTAAATTGCTATAAATTATGGACAAGAATGCTAATTCGGGCAAACCTAAACCTGTCATCCTTACCTGTGCTCAACCAACGGGTAATTTAACGCTGGGAAACTACCTTGGAGCAGTAAAAAACTGGTCCTCCATGCTCGAAGATTACGAATGTTTTTTTGGGATTGTTGACCTACATGCACTCACCGTGCCTCCAAAACCATCCACTCTTCGCCAGAATGTATACTCCTGCATCGCCCAGTACATTGCCTGCGGATTGGACCCTCAAAAGTGCAACCAGTTCGTACAATCTCATGTGATAGGACATACCGAACTGGCTTGGATGCTTACATGTATGACCCCAATCGGTGAATTGCAAAGAATGACGCAGTTTAAAGACAAAGCATCAAAATTAGGATTCAAGATCGCGGAAGACGATGCATCAGATGATCTAAAATTTACCCATGATGGAATGCGTGCACAAGCCTCAATTAATGCGGGTCTTCTTTGTTATCCTGTGCTCATGGCGGCAGACATTTTACTTTATAACGCAGATCTTGTTCCTGTGGGAGATGATCAACGCCAGCACCTTGAATTATGCCGTGACTTGGCGGGTAAATTCAATCAGAAATATTCAGAAACATTTACCATTCCTAAGCCATATGTTGCGAAAACAGGTGCACGTATCATGTCCCTTGCTGACCCAGTTCGTAAAATGTCAAAATCAGATAACAATGAACGGGCTACGCTCTATGTTCTGGATGAACCGGCTCAAATCAAGAAAAAGATTGGAACTGCGGTTACAGATTCGGGAAGCGAAATAAAATACTCACCAGAAAAACCTGGCGTTTCCAACCTCTTGACAATTCATTCTGCCCTGTCAGGAAAATCAATTGAAAATTTGGAATCTAGTTTTTCTGGGAAAGGATATGGTCAGCTAAAAGATGAGGTGATCGAATTGCTAGTGGAAATTCTCAGACCGGTACGGGAATCCTACAACGAATTAATCCAGGACAAAAATTATTTAGATTCCGTTCTGAAGGATGGTGCTGACGCAGCTCAGAAAAGAGCCTACAAAATCCTCTCCAAAGTTCAAAGAAAGATTGGTTTGACTGAGCGCTCAAGGCACTAAGATTAACCCGCTAAATTTTTCGCTTGGATTTCCACTGAAAAAGGAACATTTAATTTCTAGGTGAATGGTTGATGGATTACGATTTGGAAAACGAGAATAAAGGGTCAAGTAAAGGGCCATTTTATGGTGCAGCTGCTTTTATTTTTATCACCATTGCAATCTTTGCATCCTTTTCATTGCAGGAACAGGGAACCCTTAATCATTGGCAAATTGCAACCTTCCTTCTAGGAAGTGGACTAATAGCTGTACTGATATTTCTACCTCATTTTTTGGCTGGAATAGCTGAGAAACTCGATCATTCAAGCAGTCAGGAAGAATCCGCACTGGCAAATAAAACTTTTTTTGAACTCAAGGAGATGCGTTCGGAGCTTGATGCTCTGGCAGTTAAAATAGACAAAGTGCCCACACTTGTGGATAAAATCGTCTCAGAATCCAAAATCTCTGGGAGTGAAGAACCACAAAATTCCATCCTTGATCGACTACAAGACCTCGAAGCAAAATTATTGTTAAAGATCGAGGAGGGCTATTCAGTGCCTCCCCTTCTTCCTGAGCCTGACCAAGATAAAGAAGAAATCAAAAAAAGTATCGATCTACTGACTAAGGAAATCCGTTTGCTTCAGAAGAAGTTCAATTCTTCGCCAGAGGATGCACCGACAATAATCTCAAAAGAATCGGCTGAATTGCAGGATAAATCATCTGGCGGAAACATTAACGAAGAAGAGACGCAGGATTACACTGACGGGCAAACTCAGGACGATGGAATTCCCCTTAAACCCAATGATCATCTGGAAGAAACAGACTCCGGTAAAGAAGAAGAACATTCGCTGCCTCCAAATGACTCGGACACTTCTTCCGATCTGTCAGATGAACTTATTAAAGAGTCAATTGAAGGGGTGCATGAGGAGAACATTCCAATAGTCGACGAGGATAACAGCGAGACTGATCACCAACCAGAAAATTCCAACGACACACCTCCACTGCAAACCAGTAAAACTGAAGAAATTGTTGAAAACGCTGATGAGACAGTAGAAGAACTCGATCTTGGCTTACCGGCACCTGAAGAAACTCTACGAAAAGTGGACGCACTACTTTCTGGTCAGCAAAGTTCTGACGATTCAAAGATCGAAGAAAAAGAGGATGAAAAAAACGAAAAAAATGGAACCACCACTGTGATTGCAAATGTGATGATTGGCATTGGTAATAAACCGTTTTTGCGGGGAGAAGGCCCCGGATTAAACTGGGACGAAGGAGTCTCCATGAACTTTGTTGAAATTGGAAAATGGGCTTGGTCCCCTCCACGCAAGAATGCCTCTCTTATTGTTCAGGTCTATCGCAACGATCAAGATCCTGACAAAGGAGGTAAAATTGAAGTAAAACCAGGTCAGAAATTAGAAATTACTCCTGATTTTTCTTAAAAAAGAGACTCAGGATACTCCCCTTTCGAAATCATTTCTGCAATAGCTGCTGCCACAACTGGCTTATCTTCTCGGTAAGTAACTCCCAACCATTTGCACTTGGCAAGCCCTGCCTGGAACAACGCGTTTCCCTCAGATATCCAATTATCCACCGCTGCTGGTAAATAAAATTCGTCCATGGACAAATCTGGGGAATTGGCAAAAAAATCAACAATTCCGGAAGTTAGAAAAGAAAAAACTTCGGGAGGGAAAGCCCATACATTCATTGATACAATTTCGTCACCGGAAAGTTCGCATACATTACCCTTAGCATCTTTCCCATGAATGCAGTTGTTTGATCGAGCAATTCCTGACCACTCCTCAACTGAACTCAACAAATTTTCATTAATTTGACAAATGCCACGGCTAACTTTTCCGTGATCAGAGAGGGTTTCGTTCAAATAATAACCAACTATGGATCCATAAATTTTCCCAGAGTTAAATTCTTGATGATCAAATTGAGATATTGAGGTAATCAGCTCTTGAAAAGTTGCTGCACCATAAAAATCATCCGCATTGATTACTGCAAAAGGAGAGCCTGCCAAATTATTACGGGCACACCAAACAGCATGCCCAGTGCCCCAGGGCTTTTCTCTCTTGCCGCAAAAATTAACTTCTTCCGGCAGATCATTGATTGATTGGTATGCATACTCAACATCGATCTTACCTTCATATTTGCTACCAATTTGCTGATGAAAAACCTCGTGCATTTCTTCCCTTATTAAAAAAACAACTTTTGAAAACCCCGCCTTAATTGCATCATGGAGGGAATAGTCCATCAGGGTTTCACCATTAGGGCCCACAGGGTCCACCTGTTTTAAGCCGCCAT
>JAYQBI010000018.1:0-15395 GCA_038137235.1 Opitutales bacterium
CAATTATCATGCAGCCAAGCAATGAAGATGAACTTCAAGATATGATGAAGACCTCAATTGAGCTTGGTCAGCCTTCCTTTATTAGATACCCAAGAGGTCATGGGCTTGGTAAACCTCTCAAAAAGAATCCCTCTTCCCTACCCGTTGGAAAAGCAGAGGTCATTCAAGTAGGAGATCTAATTACATTTTGGTGTATTGGTGATATAATAGAACTTGCTAAGGAAGTTTCTACACTGCTCTTCCAGGAGTACGCATTCAAACCAACAATTGTAAATGCTCGTTTCATAAAACCTCTGGATGAGGAGTGTCTCATACAACAAGCACAAACTCACTCTACAATAATTACCATTGAAGACAATGTGCTTAAAGGAGGTTTTGGTGCATCTATTTTAGAAACATTGGCAGACAATAATATTTATAAACAAGTCATTCGATTTGGATGGCCTGATCAATTCATTGAGCACGGGACTTCTACGCAAAGTCTTCGGGAAAAGTACGGGCTTTCTTCTCATCAGATAATCAGTCAGATTAGAAGTCTCGATATTCTTGCATCTGCAAAGCAATTTAAAAATCTCTCATTAAGTTAAAGAGAAACTCTGGGAATAAAATTCACCCATGCTTCATTTTGGAAGTTGTAAATTAACGGGAGGTTATTCTGGTACCTACTAGTAAAAAATAACCATCCATCGAATTTATTCGAAAATAAATACCCTTCGGTGCCATCCCAATATTCATCATTAGTCCACAACCATCCCCAAGTGCTATTCCAGATCCAGAAAGCACCATCTTCTAATTTATGTAAAAGATAAATCCAGCCTAGATCGAGGTGATACCCCCAACCGTTTTCTTTTAAAAATATTTTACCAAGCCAATTATCATTCCAAGTTTCATAAACTGGTTGGGCATGTCCGAAAGCATTTTCTTCATTAGGTATAACTTTAACATCAATGATAATAAGCTCATAAAAGGAGCTGACTTTTGATTTGACTAAAACTTTCAAAACATGAGATCCGGTAGTACCTGAATTTGGTAAAATCTCTATGACCGCTTTGTCTGCACTTTCCTCGATAATTAGATTTGCCCAAACAGGGAAATCTATGGAGTAGATGATATGCTCAGGTTTTAGGTTTTCTACCAATAGATCGATTCTTGAAGTTTCAAACTGAACTGCTTCCACATAATCAGGAAAAAGAACTTGAGGGTGGTCGCTACCCTCAAAAGTTTCTAGCTCTCCTTTAATCAAAACAGATTCACCATTGTTTTCCCGAACAGTAAAATCAAAAGGATAAATACCTGGTTTCTTTGGAGAAAAACCTGAAAGATTACCCTTTCCGCCATCACCCATATTAATAAGCATCCATGGGGGTAGATTTAATGACTCCAGAGAAAATTCGGGTAAATCACCCAACCAACCATATGTTTTAAATGCTAAAGAAAATGGGTAATTAGTAGGAATTTTTCCATATTTCTCAACATAACCGCCAGGTTGATAATTATGAAAGTGAGAAGAAACAAATAAGTTATTTCGATTGGAACTATCCGTTAGGAAGTTTGAAAAATTGGGATTATCTCCATTTCCTGAAACCAAAATTTCTTTATTTTCATTCACTGAAATTGAGCTGACCCAATCTTTGTGCTCGGACTGATAGAGTATAAAGTCCTTAGCCTTGAGATTAGCTTTATCAACGATTGATACAAACGCATCCTTATCATGGACTGCATTAATCTCATTCTCCGAAAAAGTAATACTTTCAGTAAATTCTCCACCAACATAAATGAAACCATTATCTAAAACTTCAAACGCAGACATCGCTTGATCATTTGAACCACCAAAATTATTTGCAGCCTCAATGGATAAGTCCTTCCCAAAAATTGATATGAAAAGATCAGAAGACTTAGATTTAATTTTTTCATATTTAGAGAAAAATTCCCCTTCGAATGTTCCAGCAACTATGTAATTATTGTCATTCTGGGAATAGCTAAGGTAATTTGAATTAATGTCCCCGTGTAAGCCCATCACAGA
The DNA here is from genome assembly GCA_038137235.1 of Opitutales bacterium. Lineage (GTDB taxonomy): Bacteria > Verrucomicrobiota > Verrucomicrobiia > Opitutales > Seribacteraceae > Chordibacter. Next base: position 2,024 of record JAYQBI010000018.1, read on the forward strand.
GTGCTTAATTAAGTTTCCATTCTCATCAAAAATAGCAATTAGGGAATCACTAGTTCCATGGGGACTTATAGTATATTGGCCAAAATTTGCAGTCCCACTGAAATCAGCAATTGCTGCGATATGATCTCCGCAAAATTCTATCCTGTTAAAAACATCATCCCCGTCACCGCCAAAAGTAAATACCCACGGAACTTCTGCTAAATTATTCTTTGTAAGTTTGGCAATAAAGGCATCTTTCCCAGTACCCAAAGATGTAATGTCAACCCCTCCAATGTGAGTATCATCATAAAAATAACCTGATAAAAATAGTGATGTATCATTTACAGAGCAAGAAGTAGCAAACTCATTACCCTCACCTCCTATAGAAAATAATCTGACTGACTTAGATGAGAGATTTATTACAGCAATAAAAACATCAGTTCCCCCTCGACTTCGCAAAGAGGTATCCCCAACTTTAAGCGTTCCGCTAAAATTGCCCACGACAAATAACTCCTTGGATGATTGAAACTTTAGGTCAACTAACGAGGTTGATCCAGATGCAGAAAAGTTATACCCATCTTTAAAACTAAAATCAGAATCAGTGTAAAAAACAAAACCTGCAGATCTTGCAAATGTAGAGAATGCAAAAGAATCTAGCTCAACTTTTCCCTTATAATTTCCGTATACAAGATACCCGTTGGGAACAGACTGGGTAAAATGTTTTTGAACATCTCCTTCTAGACTCCAAAGATCGTCAATCGAAGGAATTACCATATTAGACATTTGCCATTCAGGAGGTAAGGTAATCTTTAGCGGCAATTTTATGAATGTGTGCTCATTGCTGGTACCAATGAAGTGGATTACAACCTCTTCTATTTTCTCTTTTAGGTGTAAATAATCCTCAATCTTAGGGCTACCACTCAGGTAATATACTCCGCTATATTCAAATAGTTTTAGCCAATCTGGACCATCCTCGATAAAAAGTTTGAATAGATCTGTATTTGTAATTTCAATCTCGTAAGAGGCAAATTTATCAACCTCAAATTCAAATTTTTTTTGATTTAGTATCGAGGGAAGAGCATTTGTAGAAACCAAATTCAAAATATTAAGAGTACCTGCTTCAGTGGGTTCGATTTTTTGATTTACGAATATTGCCCCCATTTCAGTTCTTATTCCTATATCCGTGAGACCAACCTCATTCGAGAAAGCAAATTCTAAAGAATCATTGCCTTCGCCTCCCAATTTGCCACTCCATAGCAACGTTCCATCTATGCGACTAATACATAGCAGTAAAAGATCAGATTCACCTGATGATACAAAATCTTGTTCTTGGAAAACGAAGGCCCCAGAGAACTCAATTAGGATTTGAATACGATCAAATTCGTCAAAAATTGTTAGGATTTTCGAAATTTCACTGTCTTGACTCTGGCTAATAAATGGAATTTTCCAGGAAAAACTATTAGATGAGTGAATTTCTCCTAAAAAATATGAAGGAAAGTTCGACCCGTTAGACTTTTGATCCTCACCAAATACATAAATATTACCTTTGTGGTAATTGGCTTGCGTAATTTGAACATTTTGGAAATTAGCCTTGATGAAAGGGTTACTCAACTTATCAATCCTAATCAGTTCGGTATGCAATTCGTTATCTACAACCTCTCTGGTAGACATAACTTTCCAAGAGTTTTCTGAAAAGAAAGCAGTCTCGGAATCTAAGTTTTCGGCATCAATAGTGAAGATTCGGCTAGGTTCACCGTCCTCGCTTATTATAAAACCTATCCACTGAGGTTGTTGGCTAAAAAATGAGCCAGAACCAATTTCAATTTCGCCGCTTAACTGACCGCATATCAAAACTTCGTCATTTATGGATGGAACAAGAAAATTTGAATCAAAATTCCCTTCAATTTTCATGTGCAATTGCCAATTTTCATTGCCATTCAAATCATAACAATCAACGAAGCAATGTTTTATATTTTCATCAATAATAGAATCTGATGAATCAATTTGCTTTATACCATTGACCCACAAATGCGAGTTACCAATCTTAAAATCAGATAAGTGAAAAGTATGGTTAGCGGATATTGCAATCGGCGAAGGAGCAAAACCCTCTTCAGTTGAGCTTTCGCTGTATATAGAATAAGAGCCTGGTTTGAATTCTTCTGAATCGAGAAATTTTGATTCGGGACTTAAACAAAGAAAGAAAACTTGGTTAGACGGAATATGCTCTCCCCAAAAAACTGGATTAAGCTTGGTTTGAGTTTCTGAAAAATCTACAAAGGGCATTTTATCGTGTCCGAGCAAAACCCTTGTTCTAGAAGCTTCGTTAGTTGTGTATGAAATAATGTTCTTACCCTTTCTAACATCACTCGGGAAACTAACCTCAACATCACTAGTAATATCTTCGCCAAAAGCATTTTTAGCGAAGTAACCAGGCTCATTAAAATCAATTTTCTCTAATCCACTTTTAACAGGTAAAATCTCACTTCCCAGCAAATCTAATCTAGCTTGATTTTTACCGTTTACTCTTAAATTAAAATTTATGTTTTGTGCGGCTAAACCATTCGGATGAGTCACTCGTATTGAAATACTGTACTCACCAGCAGAATTATTTAAAGGCAACCCTTGAACGAAAAAGTTTTTATTACCCGTGGAATGTAGTGTGATCCAACTGGGTGCTTCTTTTAATTCAGCTTTAAATGGTTCCAATTGAGTATCGCTATCTTGAACAAAGAATTGAATTTGAAAGCTTTTATTCTCGAATACATCTGGAACTTCGTCGGGGAAATTAATGTAAAAGTCTGATCGGTCAAAAATTGCTTTAATCAAAATCTCACTTGAAGAATTTCCATCTGAGAGAAGTAGAGTGAAGTCGTCTCTGGACGGAACCTGACCGCTTGGAATGTACCTAAGTTCTTCGACGCTATCATTATTCTCTATTAACAACACCTCTCCGAAATTAGGAAGATTATAAGGGGAGAGCGTCCAATCTGTAATGTCTCCATCCGCATCGTAGGCAAAAATTGGAAATAAAGGAGAAGACTTGGTCGAAAGGTTATTATCAAAGAAAACGACTATCTGATCATCTGCCAGAATTAGAGGAGGTCTGTTGACTTTCTCGAATGACAACTCGGTTTGAGTTGTCGAAAATCTGCCTGTGCTGTCCATCGCAACAACGGTTAAGTCAATGGATCTCTCAGTATCTGCATACAAAGGAGGAATACCGCCAATGGATAAACTACCGTTAATAGAATCCTGGGATAATATACCAAGCCAATCATCATTTGACTGGTTATTTGTGAAAAAATTATATGAAATACTTTCTCCTTCTGGGTCATAAGCCTCCAGCTCGACAGCAAAAAACTCTCCGAGTTTGGCCTTTATCTTAGGTTCAAATGGCTTGGTAAAATAGGGTGGATCTGGAATAGATCTGATGAAAATACTAACAGGGATGATGCTTTTTCTGTCTCCTTCTGAAACTTGAATTGAAAACTCATCCAATCCATAAAAATTCTCCATCGGTTTGTATGAAATTACATCTATAACCTCTCCATTTCCAGTAATTTCGAGCGTTGCCCCACTGGTTGGTTCACGAGCAATACTCCAGATTAGATCATTTAAATCTCCCTCTTCAGGGTCGGGATTAATAGCGCTAAAATTGAAGTTATTGGCAAAAGTGGCTTGATCAATAGTATCTTCAGAGAGAAAAATCTGAATTTTCTTCACCAATTCATTGCTGTCCTTATCTCTAACTGCTGGTGGATAGTCGTCGACTCTGATTTCTAATTCAAAGGATTGAAAAATTTCATCTTCACCACTTCTAACTTTTATCAAAAAAGGATAATTACCTATATCGAGGAAACTGGGATGACCATATATTCTAACTGAACCATTTCCATCATCATGCCAATTTGCCCACTTAGGCAAAGGGGTTTCAAGTGATACCTTTGGAAAGCCCTGCCAGTGTGCATCAGAGTCATAGGCAATAAAGTTGTATGTGTAGGGAAATTCGTCAGTCCAACTAATCGAATCATCTTGATCTGAAGGCGGTTCTGTTAAAATGGTGGGACGGTCGTTTACTGCCAAAACATGAACTGCAACTGGAATCTCGGTGAACCGTGGAGAAGAATATTGAGCACCTCCAAGGTCAGTAACTTTTATTGAGAATGTATCAATTCCAGAAAAATTTGCATCGGGGATGTAAAGTAAGCTTTCACCGAATGGATCGATATTTGCACTACCTCCTTCAGGTGCATCATGGATCTGCCAAAGCAGATTATTAGAATTGGTAGTTTCCAAATCGGATGCACTAAAGTCAGGACTAACCCATGTTGACATATCATCCTCAACCATTGATACGGTTATTTGCTCTGGATAAACAACAGGCGGTGCATTTAATAATTGAACGGATAAGTTAAGATTTTTGTGTTCACTAAGTCCATCATCTAGCCCAACAACGGAGAATGTTAATAAATATTCACCGACATTATTCATTCCAGGGTATCCAGTTAATCGGACCTTACCATAATCCAATTCAGATAAATCCTCTACAATCCAACTAGGGATCGACTCAGAAGAGTAGGACAAGTTGTCAAATCCGTCGCCGTCAGAAAAGGATATAGTTTGATCTAGGTAATCTCTGTCTTCGATTAATAAATTCTCACTAAAGGAAATAAATTCAGGTTTATCATCAACGCTCATTATCCGAAATTTGATGGAGTATAAGTCACTAGAAAAACCATCAGAGGCCTGGATGACTAATGAGTCCATTCCATGAAAATTTGCGTTGGGCACATAAGTAATTTCCTCAATGGTTCCGTTCTGCTTTTCTTCGTAAAGAAATTCACCAAATTCAGGATTTTCAATCATAGACCAAGTGATTTTCCTTCCAGGAAACGCATCTACTGAAAGACTTCCTCCAGACCAATTATTATCCTCGTTGATTATTTGTTCACCAATCTCCTGTTCCTTTATGTCAATCTGACCTATTTCGGATAAATCCAAGAAAAAAAGTTCGAATGACTGCTCACTGTATTGCCCTTGCGAATCCGTAACCCTCAAATTTATCTCTAATGTTGAATCTTGTTCACTGGGAACCAAACCGCTTAGAACCCAATCGTCGGCCGACTTTTTTTTGAGGGTTAGCCATGCCGGCAAGTCTGTTAGTGATTGCACAATTAGATCAGTATCCAGGTCTGAATCGGAAACAATAATCTCGTACTTCCATGGAGTACCTTTGAGCAAACCAGTATAGGGACTGCTTTGAAATACAGGAGGGTCTGGTATATTTGAGACTTCAAAATTAAAAGTTATCGAATCGGAGGAAAGTGGGTCCTCTTTGTCTGTACTTTTAATAGTAACTTGATCGTGACCAAAGAAATTTGAATTGGGTTTGTATCGAAAGATAAAGTCACTACCTGAGTATTCATAGGAAAAATTTCCCTCATTGGGTAAATCATAAATTTCCCATTCTAATCTGGTACCTACAGTATCGTTATCATCAACTTTCAAAAGTCCTGTAAAAAACTCAGAAGTATCCTCAAGAAATTTTACTGATGTGTTACCCTCAAAAATGATTTTGGGTGGATAATTCTGGGGGATGATTTCAACAGAAAAGACCTGAGAAAAATTTTCTCCAGTTTGATCGTAGACAACTGCAATTAAATCTGCACGAGCCTGATCAAGAAAATTATACCTATTTGGAGTACCCCAAATAGTGTTTTTGCCGTCAAAGTTGATCCAACTGGGCAAGCCCTCAATCACAAGCTCTAAAGCGTCACCTAAATCTGGATCATAGAGGTCAAATTGGTGATAAAAAAAATGGTTTTCATGGATGGAAAATGCAGGTGGAGAAGATTTGATTACAGGAGGGTCATTAACTTTTTTGGTTTCAATGCGAAAACCAATAACAGAGAAAATGTCAGGGGCTGATAAATCGTAAAATTTGATTCTAAATGAATTGAATCCAGCAAAATCAGGATCGGCGAAGAATTTGATATCCAAAGACTCGCTGTAGCAGTCCGAGAGGATCAATTCACCGTTTTGGGGTGGATCGCCCATTAATTGCATTCCTATTTTATCGCCATCCGGATCGGAAACAGACAGTTGTGAGATTCTCTCATTCCATAGCGAAGATTGGAAATCTTCAGAAAAAACTAGTTTTATTTCACTGTGAGTTTGCCCTTCAAAGAGAACATCAGGAGGAGAGTTTTTCGGATAAACCAATAAATCAAAAATCCCTTCAGTTCCCATACCTTCGGAATCTGTAACTAAAAGGGTAACTTCATAATTATTATCCAGTGCTGCCCCATCAACCGGAACACCTTCGATCCTGTCTTCGAAAAGAGCTAATCCTGCCGGTAAAGTTCCATCGGCAATTTGAATATTCAAATTCTCACTATCAGAATCGAAAATTGGGATCCTGAAAGATTGGAAAACACCCTCGCGGAAGATAATCTGATCTTCCATCAAATCCTTTAAAAAGACTGGGGCATCATTATGTGGCAGAACGGAGACGCTAAAGAATCTGTCGACTGACTTTTTTCCTGAGAGTGCTGAGATGGTAAAAGAATGCTTACCACTAAAATTAGAATCAGGCAGATAGCTGAAAACTCCGCTGGTATCATTTATATCCCAAAGATCAAAACTCGCATTAGTTTCGATGACTTCCCAAGTAAAATTCATGTCGTAGGGGTGAGAAGCATTGAAATCATAAGTGATTCCCTCTTCATCATCTTCCAAAACCTCAAGATTGAGAGGAAACTCTCCGAAGATAACTGGTGATAATTCAGATCTGGATATTTCTCCCCAAGCAGGATTGTAATAAAATGTGACTCCCCCTCTAGAATCATCGTGATTTGGATTGCCTATGAAAATATTTTCACCAACCGCATCAAGGCTGAGGAAGTTTTTCTCATCATCCAAAAAGTGATCAAGTGAAATTGATGAAACTAAATCCCAAGACTTTTCAGATTGCTTGTAAACATATCCCATTCCTCCGAACTCAGTTTTAGGTGCAAGTGTTACCAAGCTATTAGAAGCGATAGATATTTGATGAGAAAATTGTTGATCTTTGCTAGCGTTAGGGGGAGTAATTTTTGCCTCTAAATTCCAAGTCGTTTGGTTGTATTCAAAAACATAAATGACACCAGTATCTTGGAAAACACCATCCCCTTGTATTGCACCCACAAAAAGTTGATCCTCCTCCATTGCAATGGTATTTCCGAACCTGTCGTCAGCACTCAAATCATCAGGAAACAAAAATAATGGTTCAACTTCGGGATTTTTAAAATCATAAACCAATACTGCACCACAATCCTTCCCGGATTCGGGCGAATCATAACCAGGAACTCCAACTACAAGAAAATTATCATTTAGTGCGACATCATATCCAAATTCCTGATTTTTATCCACAAGTGTTGAAGTGTATACATCAAAGAATTCCCAAGTTTGCATTTTCCTGTACAAATAAATTTCTCCCACATTCTCACTTGCTAAGTTAAGTGCACTAATGGCCAAAAAGTTCCCTGAGCAAGCCATTGACCAACCAAATAAACTGCCAGGCTCAGTTGATTCTCCTGTAAACTTTTTAGAGAAATGATCGGCAATCAAGCTATTGTTTTGATCGTACGAAAAAGTATAGACAGCACCAGTAAATCCATCCTCATCTGGTGCACTTACAAATAATTCACCCTCGCCCAGAGATAAACCTGCCCCAAAATGAGTTCGATCCTCAGATATTGGTCCAACGGACTTAACAAACTGAAAATCTGAGTCTGAAAATCTGTACAAGTGAACTTTCCCACTTGTTCCATCAGCATTTGGTTCGCTGATGAAAAGATTTTTAGAGTCATCGACCGCCATCGAGTACCCCCACAAACCAAGGGAATCGAAGTTATTGGAAAGGTTTATTGAATCGAAAGGTACTAGATCAAACTCGAGAGAGTTTTGGTTTTTAATTGGATTGTAAGCAAATAAATCTCTTGGACTATCTTTGGTTGGAACCCAAAGTAGATATTCATTCAAATGGGAAAGTTGATTATTGAGCAAATCATTGCCCTCATAATATGAATCAACTGATGAACCAATTATGAACTGAAAACCAATGGGTAATTGATTTCTGAAAATGTAGGGAAAGCCCTCATAAAGCTTTCCTGAACTAACAACTTGGTTGTTAAGAAGAAAACTTTCAGAGGCAAAATCCCAAGTAATGTTGTTATCATGAGATATTGATGAACCGAAGAGTGGATATGCTAGCCATATCCAGAAGAAATGTAAAAATTTTGTTCTAGAAAATAGTAAACAATTTTTAGAGAAATTATACACTGAAAATAGCTTCGGCATAGTTAGCGTAATATCCCCTTACTTATCAAATTATTCGCATTAGAAACTAGACTCAATCTCCGTAAAAATATGACTTTTTGCAAAACATTTAACAAGGGTATTAGCTAAAATCCCAAAAATATTCATTTGGCCCAATTTAAAGGGCATGCTGAAAGTTGAGAAACCTCAGACCAACTTATCCATCGGATAAAATTCAGATAATTTATCAGCTAAGAATGATGATGGTTTATAGGACTCAAATATGAAAAATTGACAACCATCCTTGGACATTTGCACAGCAGAAACATCAATTTCAGGAGTTTTCGGAGGTGCAAACAGTATGTCATCATGGGAAGCGTTGTGCTTTGATGCAAATAGTTCCGGCACAAGATTTCCTCCCAAATGGTCGCTTCTACCGGTAGCTACATGACATGTTCCAAAGATTTTCTCATCCTGAATATCTTTTCCAGAAAAAGGTAGCAACTGGGTGCCAAAGCCTAGTTCTCCAATAATACCCGTTGCTGGGTCTTCTTTCAATTGGGAATTCCTACGGTCCAAAGTAGCATGGGAACCAGATATTAGGTTTGTTCTTACAATAGCACCATCCTCGACGATCATTTCCGCTATGGTACCATCATCGAACCTAAAAGGAAAAGAACCATGAGCATTATTGGGAACAAAGTAAACTTCACCAGCAGGCAAATTCGCAACATCAGGATTACCTGGAGGACAAAGACCATGACTTTTCTGAGCGGTTTGTTGATCGCAAATTAAGTTTAAGCTGTAATCATCACCACAGCAGGTAAAGGTTATTTTGAAAGAATCAGCTCGATCAAGAACCTTGCGAAAACTTTCAGCTTGTTGGCTAACCTCTAAGTAATTAACGCTTAGACCACTGTTAAGAATAATGTCATTGACCCCATGTAAGGTTGCCCCTCTAAACCCAAATTCTTTGGCAAGGGCAGTAAGGGGGGCAGTCAAAGAATAATCTGTGATTGCAAGAACGATGTCGTAATTGGGGCAAATATCATTTCTCAAAGAGCACAATTCGCCGTTAATGCTGTAAAAACTATCATCTGGATCCAAATTGCTCCCACCAGTTTTAGTGAAAGAGTAGAGCGAACATTCAGAAAAATTAAGTTCCTCGCCAATACCATTGTTTAATGGGTTATAAAATTCATGTAATGCTTTGCTTTGAACCGAATTATTCTTGTTCGATAAAAATTCGAAATTCTTGATATCTACTGGATGATCCAAATCTATCAAGATACAAGGTTTTAGCCTGTTATCGGATAAACCGAAACAAGTCGAAAGCAAGTTTGCTAGGTTAAATTTTTCGAAGTTTTCAATAGAAGGAGTGTACATATAATAAGACCAAGTGACTGTTATACTTTACCCAAGGATAAATGATAATTTGGCTTAAATATTAACTGAAGTTATACCCTCAAAGAATGAAATTCATTGAATCGAGTTAAATAAAAATAGCACAGCAAAAGAAATAACGTTTAAAACTGTAATCGAAAGAGATTTTGAAAAACCACTTTTACTTTTTGCTCGAACTAGAAATAAAAGCCCAAAAAAACCAAGAACTAAGCATGATGTAACGATTAGATCGCTATTTCCATTGAGTAAAAAAAATGTACAAGGGCATATGAAACCAAAAAGGTACAAAAATATGCCAAACTTTTTTCCGAAAATAACAACACTGGTTCTTTTATTAACTGCCAAATCAGCCTCATAATCTCTGTAATTATTAACAACCAAGAGGTTGTTAATTAGCATACCAACACTGCCGGAAACATGATATGCAGGTATCCAATCTATCCCAACGCTCTGGCAGATCAACAGATTGGTTCCCTCTACCGCCCCAAAACCAAAGAAAAGAACCACGAAGATATCGCCTAAACCATTATAAGCAAAAGGGTAAGGACCACCGGTGTAACAGTAACCAGCTGTAATACATAGAATTCCAAAAGGAAAAAACCATAAGCTAGCGTTTATATGTAAGACCAAAGATGCCCCAACAACTAGTGCCATAAGGAACGAAAACCTGTAAGCATCCTTTATCTTACTTGGTGGTAAAAAGCCGGATGCAACAACTCGATCCGGTCCTAGATATCTATTAGAGTCCGCACCATTGATAAAATCAAAATAATCATTTGTAAAATTCGTCCCAACTTGCACGAAGATCGCAAAAACAAGACAACCAACAAAAATTACGAGAGGAAACTCATCAACACGATTAAGGGTAAGAGATAATCCTATGGTAACCGCAGCAATTGAAACTACCAGGGTTTTTAATCTCAATGCCTTAACCCAAATCTTTAACCTTTGTAACACTTAACGTGATATAGCTAGTGGAAAAGTAAACTTAGACCTAAATTTCTCTTCTGTTTCACGAAAATCGTTCGGGTAAGCATTACTGGGGTCAAATATTTTGTAAGGCCATTGCACTTCAATTTCCAAGGCAAGGTAACCATTGCTGATATGATGAGCATGCCTGGAAGATGCTGGATATTGAGAACAAACGATTCTGAAAAATCTTTCTTTTTCATCCACCCAGCGATTCATTGCCTGATCATCCTGGTTACTGAATGCAATTTCGGATAAACCCCTCAGAGAAATTGGATAATCATTCGACATATCAAAATTAATAAAGCCTTCATCATTTTCGGTAGTATAATTTGTCAATAAAGTAGCATCTCTATCCTTATTTATCTTCACAGATCCATCTTCCGAAACCGATTGCTCTGATTGTATGACCTGCTCAAAAAAGGCACCTCCTCCAGTTTTTTTTGCGACTAAAATTACCTGATTTATAGTTTGTCCATCAATTGGGGTGCCTGAAAATTCATATTTCCCCACCAAACGATCCGTACCAGCCTCAACGACAGGAAAACCAATTCTTTCCAGTTCAATAAGAGTAGCATCAATTAGACTCATCGCAGTACTCCTATCTTTTATTTTGGAAACGCCGTCCACTCCCCAAGGGAGAAATGACAAGATCCCGCCAACCAATATTCCAAATACAGCTAAAGCAATAATTACCTCTACCAATGAAAATCCGCTGGATTTACTGCTTTTACAACCAATGATTTTTCTATTGATCATAAAAATCGGTATAATCTAGGGAAACAATACCACCATATGGCTGAATCATTATACCTTTAACATTCAATTTGTCTTCGAAACTCAAAACTAGTTTACCATCTTGTGATGGAATAATTTTAGCGGAAGAAAGAACGACCCGAGGTCTGTTAATAACTCTTCCAGAGGAATCAAAAGAGATGAAATTAAACTTATTTTCAGAGCTCTCCATTCTATGTGAAACAGCTTTAGAATTAGATTCTCCAGTTTCAATATCTCCAAGAGTAAAAAAATCACCACTCCACTTTGAAAATGAATTTACAAACCAATCATTACTAAATGTCATGAAATCTTCAGCATCTATGTCGTCCGGCAAAAGCCTAGTACCTTCGGTGATCAATTCGCCCTCCTTTTTTATTATCCAATACCCAGATTGATTCCCTTCAGATACAATTTCTAAATATCTGTAATAATGATCAAAGTTCTCAGGATCAGAATTTACTATAAGTCGGGTTTCTTTCCCCTCAGAAACAGAAATAGATCTGGCGTGATGAATCCAAGTCAACACTTCACGTTGAGCACTATCCAAAACATTTCCACCGCTAAAAAAAGTAAAACCAAAAAGGCCAATCATTGACCCAATAACAGCAAGAACCACAAGAAGCTCAATTAGGGTAAAAGCTTTGTTTTTAGAAATACCCTGTCGATTCACAAAAATTTACAAATAAATTAGTCGAAATATTTTTCGATGTTCCAAGAAAATACATTTACAACCTCTTCCTCATCAGATTCAGCAGTCGGATTTTGTATGACAAAAATAATGATAGGTTGATTCACGACTCCAAAGAGGTCGCGATCCACATCATCAATCTGATCTGCTGAATAATCTTGGGACAAAGAATCTAAAATATCATCCACAATATCATCTCCCAAGCTTATAGAACCGTCACCATCTTGATCTATCAAAATGTGCAAATTGCCATAACCTATGATTTTTCCATCACTCTTAAATTCATTCTCGGTAAAGGAATGAAATTCCTTCATCTCTGTATTTTGGTTCTGCAAGGATTCGGATAAAGATTCCCAAGCACCAGAATCCCCGTTCCTTGACTTGCCTTTCATAGATGCAAGAAAGGAGTCATGCTGTTCATCGGAATCAACTAATACAGGCACACCCTCCTCATTTTCGTATAAAAATGGGGGGAAATAACCGTAGTGAGATTTATATCCCACGAGACTGGTGACCCAAGAGTTTACGATAGCACTATGTTTTGTTTTTTCAGAAGTAATCAAAAGATCAAATACTTTTGGACCTACGATTCCCATCAAAACACCAATAATTGCTATCACAACGAGCAATTCTATTAGGGTAAAACCCATAGATAATTTTCTTCTTATTTTCATAATGGTTACTAATCAGAATCTGCACCTATATTATCAGAATCAATTAAATTATCATCGGACACATCATCCTCGGTGTAATCGGTACAATCCACATCAGGTCCTCTGGAAAAGAGAAGATACCCTGCTCTACCATCAGGTCTGGGGTACGCATAAATATATGGGGATCCCCAAGGATCCTCCAAATAGACAACTTGATCGTTATCCTCCATAGTACCTGTCAGCAACTTATCCAAAGGAAGGAGTTTAATATTTCCAGCACCGAAGATTTCATCTTTTTCTTCAGCATAACATAAAGATTTCAACAATTCATTCCCCCTTAGCATCTCATCTTCAAAACCAGACGCTTCGCAAACAACCTCAGGATAGTCTCCTTCTCTTAGCTTATACTCATCCAATGCCAAACGAATAACATTTATGTGCATCCTGGCTACTTTTGACTCTTGTTCACCGAAAACATAGGATCCTGCAGTAAAAACCAAAGAAATTAAAATGCCTAACACAGCAATAACCACAACCAACTCGACTAGAGTAAACCCACTTGCTCCTCTTCTCATCACTCTATTCATTGATCTAGGATGATCTT
>JAYQBI010000019.1:0-14961 GCA_038137235.1 Opitutales bacterium
CGATACCGCCTCAGAAAACCCGATGAATAAATTGGGAAATATTCCCCACTCATTAGCGGTAAAATTGGGTAATATTACTCATACCTGCAGATAAAATCAGATAAAATCCTTCGTGATAATTTCGTAAATAACTGAATTATAAAAACTTAATATAAATCAATCAATTTGGCACAAAACATGGATTAGTTAACACAACATTTAAAGCTCTAAAACCAATCAACTATGAAAAAATATATAATCCTCACCATTTCCACAGCCTTTTTATTTGGCAGTCTATGCTTTAGCCAATCGCGATCAGGAGGTAAATCAGGAAAAATCGAATTGCGCGAAAAATTTAAGCAAAATGTTAAGGAAAAAAAACCTGAAAAACCTGAATTACCTGATGATGTAAAAGCCGGACTGGATGCCATAAAGGATAAAAAAGACGCTCTACAAGCTGACCTCAAGGAAACTCTGGAGGCCCTGGGCAAGGATGCTTCCCAGGAAGAGCGAAAGGAAGCGGTGGAGAAATTCAAGGAAGCAAATAAGGAAAGACATCAGGCGATTAAAGCGGAGTATGATGCCCTTAGAGAGCAAATTAAAGAATCCCGCCCTGAGCGTCCAGACAGGCCTCAAATTGAACTCTCCGATGAATTGAAAGCTGATCTTGAAGCAATTAAAGAAAAAAAGAAAGAACTGCACGAAGCCCAAAAGGCACTTCACGAAAAACTCAAAGGAGTATCGGCGGAAGAAAGGCAGGCCATGATTGCTGAATTCAAGGAAGCAAACAAAGAAAGACACAATGACATTAAAGAGAAATCGAAAGCCTTGAAGAAAGAAGTAAGGGAACAAATCGAAATTGATGAGACCCGGACATCTGACCTGTAAGAGATTTTTGAACTGATTTACAAAGCTAAAAAACTGACCCGGCTTGATCCGGGAAGGAGAGGTTCCAAATTTGGAACCTCTCCTGTTTCGTTTTTATATTCAGCTTAAGTTTATACTGAAATCGAAATGAGATTCTGGGGACTGTGCTTGGTATGCTCTTTTCTTTTGAATTCTCCGAGCCTCCAATCCAGGTTAAAGCCCTTTGAGCTTTTTCATTCAAACATGGGAGAAATTATTAGGATACGGACAGAAGGAAAGCGTACCGAAATCCGATCCCCTGCCCCGGATGCGAATGAGATGGAAGAGGAAGAAAATTCATCGATGCTAAGCGATGATGAACTGGATGAACTTTTATTTGGAGATTGGTTTGAAGATGACTTGATTGATCCTGTTGAACTGGATCTTACATCACCTCAATGGTTCCACTCCCTGAACATAGAATCTGGAGTCGGTTATTCAGACAATCCATTATATGGAAATTATAATGTACAAGACAGTGCTTATGGATCTCTTGGGCTAGAATCTTTCTCACTAAGCCAGGGAAGTTCAAAGCATGAAATGTTATGGTATCTTTATGCAGAAGGTAAAAAATTTACTGACCTTGGAGAAGATGATGTCTCCGGATTAATTCTTGGTCAGTTGGATTACTCATTCACCCCTCTTCAATCTTCAGCCGCTTATGGCTTTCAAATTCAGCACACTTATTACGACCAGGGTATGGACTTTTCAGAAATCGGGCTTCCCTCCCGGATGAAAGTCACTTCCAACCGCTCAGCATTTATTCCTCACTTCAATTGGCGGATAGGAGAAAAACATAGGGCGGTTTCTAAACTGGGAATAGAAAGACAAACTTACCGAAAAATAGAAGATGAAAGTATTGATCTCCATTTTTCCCAGAAATTATCCGGTGACATTTCTGATTCTTTCGAGTGGTCATCGGCTTTGGAGATAAAGCAGATAAATTATAAAGACCGCAGTGCAAAGACAGCAGATGGCAGCATCCTTAATGGCAAATTAGAATCACACACATTTGAGGCATCACTCGGTCTGTCTTACACTCTGCCGTTTTATGGGTTTGAAAAAACAGGAATGAAAGTTGGTCACAAAACAACAAGGGATAAAAGAGGAACCTATTATGACTACGACCGATTAAAAATTGCCCTCTCTCAAGGGATTGAATTTCACCCCTGGTCTTTTGATGCAAGCAGCGGGTATGGCAACACAAGTTATACCTCAAGGAAGTTGGATAATGGAGAAACACTAGAGCGAACAAACTGGAATATTAACCTGGGAGTAAGCCGTTCGATCAGTGACAATTGGTCAAGTTTTCTTCGATGGAATCACGAGAAAGAAAATTCCAATGATTCATCCTTTTCATACAGTAGTAACTTTTGGACGATCGGAATGAATTGGGAAAGATGAACCGTAGTATTATTTCCAGAGGATGGAGTGCTTACTTCTTGTCTGCATTGATCATGCTATTGATCATGATCACCCTTCTTTTAATTTCTCGGAATCAGCTACACAAGCAGGTCATCGAATCAGAGTTTTTTACCCTCAAAACAGCCTTCGAAAAAATTCTCAGGGATGAAATGCTTGATTCATTATCCGAGGATTTGAACCTTTCTGACAGAAAGAGCATACCTCAATCTACTTTTTTTAATACTTCCCAAAAAATTGAACAAGCAGCCTTACAAAGTTTGAAAATCCCACAGGTTTTTGGAGTTCAGGGATTTGATTCAGCAGGACGATCCATCAACCTGGCAACGGCAATCGACACATCTTCGCTTGAAGCCGAAATGATTTCAGACATTCATTCCCATGGCTGGCATTACAGGGTTATGGATGATCACCTCGGAGGACTTTCTATTCAACCGGAGGAACTCGAAGATGGTTATTTTGTGGAATTCCAAATCTTATCTGAACCGCTGAAGCAATCATGGCAACGGATTGATCAAACTCTGATAAGGAACGGCAGTTTACTGGGAATTGCGGCATTGGCACTTCTGGCAATTGTTTATCGAAATTTAATCAATAAACTGATCAACAAAGAGTGTCTGCTCGTGGAAAAAACCCGAATTCTCACTGAGACAAACCGAAAACTTTCACAGGCATACAAGAGTGCCGGTTTGGGAGCGATGACTGGTCACTTACTTCATGGGCTCAAAACTCCCCTGACTACACTGAAGTCTCTTTCAGATGACCTAAACCATTCAGCAAATCAATCCTTGGAACCAGCTTTTGTTCAAACCATGGAAAAGATTCAAAACCGGGTAAACCGGGTGCTTGAATCCTTGCAGGAACTAGAAGTCGGAGAGATAAATTACACCATTTCTACGGAGGAATTTTGCAAAATATTACAAGCTCGGTTTGAGAGGGATTTTCCTGAGGCTACTCTAAAGATTGAACAGGGAAAAGGTGCAGGCGTTAATTTGGATAACCTCCAATGTCATTTATCCTTGGCTATTCTTTTGAATCTTTTCCAGAATTCCACAGATGAAAAAAAAGATGCTTTGGTGGATTTAAAACTTCAAGTAAATGACAAAATTCTGAAAATTCTTGTGTCCGATAATGCAGGGGGTATCGACAGGTCAAAAATGAATCGACTTTTTTCTCCTCTTGTCAGCTCAAAACCCGGTGGTTCTGGAATTGGGCTCGCTCTTTCAAACCAACTTGCGGAAAGCATGGATGCAACCCTTGAGCTCTGCAGGAATGACAATGAGGGAGTATGTTTTTCCTTAAACCTACCGCTTCACCAGTTTTCTTCCGAAGAATAATTAGTAATCGAGATGATTTAAATGTAGAATAATTTTAAAGCGAAATTTTATCTTTTCATGCCCTACACTTTACAACGCCGGTTCAATTTCTGCCTTTTAGCAATCGCTATTATTAAATCTGTGCCCTTAGTTACTGGCCAAATTCAACCTCAATTAAATTGGCAAGGTTCCACAGGCGGGGTGATCTTTTCCTCACCAGCAATCGATGAAAGCGGGGTAATTTATATTGGTTCAAATGATAACTCCCTGCATGCTTTCAACTCAAACGGATCTTTAAAGTGGACTTACTCCACCGGGAACTGGGTGGATTCAACCCCCACCATTGGGGAAGATGGCATTATTTATGTTGGTTCATGGGATAATAAACTGCATGCAGTTAACCCTTCGAATGGTTCAGCTCTCTGGACTTTTGAAACCAACAATTACATAACTGCAAGTCCGGTAATTGGCTCGAATGGGCTGATTTGCTTTGGTTCGAAAGATTCCGTTTTTTATGCCATTAATCAAGATGGTACATTGGCATGGGAGTACTTTGCCGGTGAACCAATTTTTGCTTCTGCAGCCATTGGGGAGGACGGTACGATTTATTTTGGTGATGAAGGCGGAGTTTTCCATGCCCTTAACTCTGACGGTTCCGAGAAATGGACTTTTCAAACCGAAGTAGTTACGGATGCCAACAATTCGATTCTTTCGTCTCCGGCAATTGATAATCTTGGCAACCTCTATTTTGGGTGCGGTAATGGATACTGCTACAGTTTGGCAGACAATGGAAGTTCGGCTTCCCTCAACTGGAAATACCTAACCGGTGACCGGGTGGACTCCTCTCCGGTTCTCGGCTTAAATGACGAAGTTTTTTTCGCGGGAAGAGATGGATACCTGCGCTCCCTCCCGACCTTTTCCACCACCTCTGAGAATGTTGCCAACTGGGAAGAACTCGTGGGCGATGTCTTTTACTGTAGCCCGGTAGTAGATGAATCCGGAAGAGTTTACATCATTGCCTACGCAGGTGGTGGGGAAAACCACTTATTTTGTATGAATGCTGACGGAACAAAGCATTGGGATAGCTCCGAGTCCGGCTTTCCATTTAGTATTGAAGGAGTGGTTGATTCATCCCTTGCACTGACCTCTGACGAGAAGCTCTACTTTGGATGTTACGATTCAAAATTATACTGCGTGAACCTCGATACTGGACCTGCCGCATCCGATTGGCCGACTTTTCAGCACTCTGCTAACCGGAATGGTGCCTGGCCCTCATTCACTGTAACAGTAACAGTTTCACCACCCGGCTCCGGTCAGGTCACAGGAAGTGGAACCTTCGCTCACGGAAGCTCAGTTAGCTTCACCGCTCAACCAAGTATTCATCATCTTTTCTCCAGATGGTTAAATGGGGAGAGTTCTCTCTCTTCCGCATTAAGTTACAGTATTGAACTGAATTCAAACCTCCACCTGACTGCGGAATTTATTGAAACCTTCAATCTTTCCCTTACGGCTGGTCAGGGGGGGCAGGTATCACCTGAAACTGGCCAACGCTATCAAAACGGATCGAGCGTATCAATTGAAGCCACCCCCGACACCGGATATTCCTTTGGCTCCTGGTCAGGTGAAGGAGTTCTCGATTCAACTGATCCAACCACTGAGGTAATCATGAATGACGACCGGGAAATCTCGGCAACATTTAATCTCAACACCTATACCCTCTCAATTTCGACTACTTCTGGAGGGTCCGCTTCGGGTGGCAACACTTATGAACATGGCTCAAATGCGAATATTTTTGCAACTGCAGAAGATGGGTATGCTTTTAGCGGGTGGTCAGGGGATGGAGTTCTCGAACCAGACCAGGCATCCACCACCGTCAGCATGACTGAGGAACGTAACATTACCGCAAATTTTCAGATCCAGTCATATCAACTTACGGTTTTAGCTGGCGAAGGTGGCAGCGTTTCAGCAGGTGGATCTTTCGAGTATGGCACCAGTAAAGTAATTACGGCTACGCCAAATGAAGGATATTCATTTTCTGAATGGTCAGGAGAAGGCATTTCCGATCCATCGGACATGAACACCACCGTTCTCATGACAGGACCACGCACTGTCTCAGCAGTTTTTCAAAGAAACTCTTATAATTTACAAATTGTTGCAGGTTCCGGTGGCTCGGTGGAAGGCAATGGAACCTATGAGCATGGGACCATTGCCACTATTGCCGCAACCCCAGATACCGGTTTTGTATTCACCGGTTGGACAGGGGCAACTGTGAACGATCCAAGCGAGCCATCAACTTCTATTGAGGTTACTCAGAATTATAATTTAACCGCAAGCTTCAGTCCCCGAACCGTGGACAAATTATTACTTATCATTAACTCTTCCCCGACCGTGGGTGGATCGACATCAGGTGCGGGAGAATACGCACCCGATTCGGTGGTGGAAATTTCAGCCACTCCCCAAACCGGATATTCATTCACCGGTTGGAGTGGAACTGCTCCAAATGATGTAAACGGGGCAAATACTTCCATAACCCTGAGCTCCGACCTCAATCTCACCGCTAATTTCGCCATCAATTCTTATGATCTTTCTATTTCATCTTCATCGGGAGGCTCGACTTCAGGTTCTCAAACCTACGATCACGGCACCATCGCCATCGTCTCTGCATCTCCTGAAACTGGATATTTTTTTAGTGGCTGGTCGGGAACTGGAATTACCAATCCTTCGAGTCAACAAACCACCGTTCTTATGACTGAAGACCGTAACCTTGCAGCCACTTTCACGCCCTACTCTTATACCTTGTCTGTTCTTCCTGAAGAAGGTGGTTCCGTAACGGGTGCTAACCATTATGACTACGGAACCCATGCTCAAATTACCGCAAGCCCATCCACCGGTTACCATTTTGATGGATGGACAGGGGGTGGCATTAACGATCCATCAAATCCGAATACCACCGTTCTTATGACTGAAGACCGGACCGCTCAGGCTCGTTTTTCAAAGATTCAGATTCAGTTAAGCATAAGTGCGATGGAAGGTGGTTCAGTTCCAGCTTCAGACTCTTACGATTATGGATCCACCATAAGCCTGGTTGCTCAACCGTCCGAAGGATTTGAATTTTCCCACTGGGAAGGAAGTTCGGTTTCCAATCCTAATTCAGCGAGCACTTCAATTAAATTAATTCAGGACTCTTCTCTAACTGCTGTTTTTAAACGACAACCTGGTTACTGGAATGATGGATGGCTCGGATTCGTTTTGCAAAGCGATGAAGATTGGATGTACATTTTTCCCCTCGGTTGGATGTATAGCCTTACTGATCAAACAAAATTTGAGTACTGGCTATGGCACTCTTCACTGGGTTGGCTATGGTTTGAAAGAAATACCTATGCAAAATCCCAGATTTGGATGAGTTCAGCAAGTAGCTGGATTTTCATTGATGCCACAGACTGGCAAAATCCAAGCTTTTACGACTACGCTACAAAATCCTGGAGTAATTTCTGATTAAAGGAGGGATTTTCGCCCTTCCAATGCACTGCGGAGCGTTACTTCATCCGCATAAGTAACCCCACCACCACTGGGCAGACCAAAACCAATCCTGCTAACTTCGAGATCGAAATCCTGAAAAATTTCCTGGTTTAGGTAGTGGCAGGTGGCTTCACCCTCCAAATCATTCCCCAAGGCAAGAATGATCTCCTTAATTCGCCCCCCTTCCAGTCGGGTTCGAAGCGAAGGAAGATTTAGCTTTTCCGGACCCACACCACGGACTGGAGCCAGTTTCCCGTGCAATACATGATAAAGCCCACGGAAAATACCTGCACGTTCGAGAGCAAACAAATCGGTCACGCTTTCCACAATGCACAATTGGGAATGATCTCGCTCATCCGAAGCACATAAGGAACACAAATCTTCTTCCGCCAAATTCCCACAGGCTTTGCACGGTCCAAGTGCCGAACTCGCCTGATTGAGGCTTTCAATCAGCGTGGAAGCGGATGACGGACTTTCAACCAAGAGGTGAAGAGCAACTTTCTCGGCAGACCGGTACCCCAGTCCAGGCAGACGCTTGAGGGTCTGCACCAAAGCTTGGTACTGAGGAGTCAAATTACCTCCGGCTTAAAAAAAGCCAGGCATTTGCACACCACCGGTCAGGCTGCCCATCGCATCATCACTTTTCTTTTTCGCCTGTTCGGTTGCATCCACTATCGCTTGTAGAATGGCTTCAGAAACAAACTCTGAATCCTCCTTCAAAAAATCGGGATCAAGTTTTAAATCTTTAAATTCACCCTGGCCGGTAATCTTAATGGTGACTGCTCCTCCCCCTCCACTGACCTCAAGGATTTCTTCGGAAAGCTTGGCTTGAGCTTCCTCCATCAGCTTTTGCATTTTCTGGGCTTGTTTGAGAAGTTTTCCTACACCTGGCATGGTTCAAATAAAAGGCTTCCTCTTAACCGCTGGCAAGAAAATCTTGGTAGCCCGACTGAAAATCAGGATACTCGGGAGCCCAGCCGGTTTCCCTGCGGAGTTTTGTATTATCGACCCGGCGGTGTGGCCCCCTATCCCCCTCAGCATCAATAAACCGGGGAATCCCTACTCCTACTTTTTGGGCAACCCATCTGGCAATTTCACCACGGGTGGCATGCTGACCGTCACAGGCGTTGAAAATTCCGGTTCCAATGTTTGTTTGCATGATTGCAAGCAAAGCAGAAACCGCGTCCTGACGGTGGATTAAATTGAGGAAACGGTCAGGACTTCCGCTCATTGGTTCTTCCCTGCGGATTTTATCCACCAGTAAATGCCTACCCGGACCATACAGACCAGAGAAACGAATTACGCTGCTTTGCTTAGCCTGTTTTTTGGCAACTGAGAGGCAGACTTTTTCAGCTTCCAGTAAGATTTGCCCCCTAGGCGAAGCACCGCTTGTATCTGATTCCTCATCCACCAAGGCTCCATCTGTTTGAGGGTACACCGAACTGCTGCTGGTAAAAATTAAATTCTCAGGCATTCCCCCATTTTGGTTTAACCAGCCAGTGATTGAATGCATACCATCAAGGTAGGATTGTTGGTAGCCCTCAAGCGTGGGTGAAGCCGCCCCCACGCAATTGACCACATGGTCATACGAACCATCCAACAAACTCCACCATTCATCTGACTGCAAGGTGCCGGTAATGGAGCGGGCCCCCATTTCCTCCGCCTGCCTGGCCGTTTGTGAATTGCGTGTAAATGCAGTAACCGACCAGCCCAACTCAATGCATTGGCGGGCCAGTTCCAAGCCAATATATCCGCATCCAAAAATTACTACTGATTTGTTCAAGGAAGAGAATCCAATGGGTACAAGGAGGAATGTCAAGCCACCTGCATTTCTGTCCATTTTGGGTTTACTCCTTGAAAATCTTCCTAATCCTTGGCACACCCTTATCCCTTATGCACTTATTGTTTGTATGCTGGGGAAATATCTGCCGCTCACCCGCGGCGGAATGCACATTTAAAAAGCTTGTGGAAGACCGTGGCCTTTCCGGCAGGATTACCTGTGACTCTGCTGGTACCATTGGCTCACACCAGGGAAACCCTCCGGATTCACGAATGAGACAGGCAGCCCGGGACCGGGGATTGACAATTTCTGGCTCCGCCCGGATGATCAATGATGATGATTATGAAAAAGCAGATATGATCATCACCATGGACGACTTTAATTTTTCCGAGGTCAATAAACTTGCTCCTGACTCAGCTTACAAAAAGAAAATCCGGCCTTTTTGTGACTTTGTCAGCACCGGTGACCGGGAAGTACCCGATCCCTATTACGGTGGCCCCTCCGGCTTCGAAAAAGTGCTCGATTTGATGGAAGATGGATGCGTCCGCATTCTCGAACACCTGCAAAAAAATTCTTCCTGAACAAGGGGCTCGTCTTTTTATGAGTAAGATCGAGCAAATCATTTTCGAAGCAACCGGCTCCCCCTTCAACTTTGCATCCTCATCCTCACTTTCGGGCGGATGTATCAATGAGGCATCCTGTGTCCAGGGAGTCGATGGCCGGTATTTTTTCCTTAAGAAAAATCGCCCCTCATTCCTTTCTTATTTCGAGGCTGAAGCCAAAGCCCTCACTGAAATCAACCACACAAAAACGGTGAAAACTCCGGAGGCAATTGGTTATGGACTGGAAGACGGGCAGGCCTTTCTGGTTCTGGAATTTATCCGTGAAGGGAGCTCCTCGTCAACGGGACAGGCTGAACTCGGAAAATTACTCGCCCAAATGCACCGAATTGAACAGCCTTTCTTTGGCTGGAGCATGGATAATTGCATCGGTGCGACTCCCCAACCCAATACAAAATCAGATAACTGGGTATCTTTTTACCGTGATCACAGGCTTGCCCATCAATTTAATCTGGCCGCTCAAAAAGGCCGAAAGTTTGAGGGTACGGAAAAACTGCTCACCGGCATCGATTTCTTTTTCTCCAGTTATCAACCTCATCCATCCCTGCTCCACGGTGATCTCTGGGGTGGAAACGCAAGTTATGATGTCAATGGAAGGCCATTCATTTTTGACCCTGCCACCTATTACGGTGACCGGGAAACCGATCTTGCCTTCACCTACATGTTTGGCGGATTCAATTCATCCTTTTACGACTCCTATAATCAGGAGTATCCACTTGATGATGGATTTAAAGCCCGCAAGACCCTCTACAACCTCTATCACGAGTTGAACCACTTCAACCTTTTCGGTGGTGGTTACGCCACATCTGCGCAGTCTAGCATCCACCAATTGCTTGCCCATTTATGAAAAATCCAGCTGAGCCAAAACTTTTACTTTCGGCCAACCGGATTGCCGAGAGGCTCAAAACTTTGGCCGGGGAAATCAACCATTTCTACGAGGGACGGGAAATTCTCCTTGTTTCCATCCTAGATGGGGCAATTATTTTTACCGCTGATCTTTTGCGACTGCTTAAAGTTCCCTCCCAACTTGACTGCATACGTATTTCCAGTTACGGCAATTCCACCTCCCCGGAAACTCTTCCCCGTATGACTGCCAGCTTAAAGTCTGACCTTTCCGGAAAGGACGTGCTCTTGGTGGATGATATTCTCGATACCGGAAAAACGATGAAGTTGGCTTGCCGGGAACTGGCATTGCTCGGTCCAAGTTCAATCCGCACCTGCGTTTTTCTTGATAAACCGGAAAGAAGATCGAATGGATTTTCTGCCGACTGGGTTGGCTTTTCCATACCCAATCAATTTGTGGTCGGATATGGACTCGACCATGCGGGCAGATACCGTGAACTTCCTTACCTGGCCACGCTTGAATAACCAGTTCGATACTTCATTACAATCATGCAGAAAAAACCCAACCTTCTACGCCGTGTCTACGACTGGATGCTCTCCCTCGCAGAACGAAAACTTTCGGGCTTATGGCTTGGCTTAATCTCTTTTGCTGAGGCGAGCTTTTTCCCAATCCCTCCCGATGTTTTACTGATTCCCCTTTGTCTTGGCAGTTTAAAAAAAGCTTTCTCCTTTGCCTTTATCTGCTCAGTTGCATCTGTGTTAGGCGGGCTTGCCGGCTATGCAATTGGGGCATTTGCATGGGATGGATTGTCTCCCTTGTTTTTCCAATATGTACCGGGATTTACGGAGGATAAGTTTGCCCGCATTCAGGAATGGTATTCCGAATGGGGATGGCCCCTGGTTTTTCTGGCCGGGTTTTCCCCTATTCCCTATAAAATATTCACCATATCCAGCGGGGTGCTTGGGATGGCACTGGCTCCGTTCATTCTCGCTTCTGCAGTCAGCCGTTCCGCACGATTTTTTCTCGTTGCTGCCCTGATGGCAAAGTTTGGTGAGCCAATGAAAGAAAAAATAGACAAGCACTTCAACCTGCTTGCTTTAATCTTCGGACTTTTACTGATTAGCGGATTCCTCGTTCTAAAACTAATACGGTAGATAGTGCCTCAATTAAAATTCATCAACTTCCAGTCGTTCCATGTACTCGGTAACATTACAGGTCAGCATCATTGCCTTGCGGGTGGAAATTTCCAGAACCTTGGTCACTACCCCGTCGAGAAAAGAACGGTCATGACTGACGATCAGTACAGTACCCTCAAAGAGATTCAGAGCCTCCTGCAGCACTTCTTTACTACGAATATCAAGGTGATTGGTGGGCTCGTCCATGATTAAGAAATTGCATGGCTTCATCAATAACTTGGCAAGAGCCACCCGATTTCTTTCGCCTCCGGAAAGTACCGAAGTTTTTTTCAGGGCATCATTACCACTGAAAAGAAGTGCTCCCAGTGCAGCCCGTGGATTGGCGTCAGGATTATTTTCACACACTTCCTCGACTTCAGTGAGCACCTCATTGGCGGGGTTGAGTTCCTCCGCCTGGTGCTGGGCAAAATACCCAACCACGGTATTAACTCCAATATCGCGCTCCCCAGCCTGAAAAGGCTCAACTCCGGCAAGCACACGGGCCAGAGTGGATTTACCGGCTCCATTCACCCCCACCACTGCGATGCGGTCTCCCTTATCGATCCGTAAATCAAGATCATCAAATACCACATTGTCTCCATATGCCTTGCTCATTCCCTTCAGTTCCACAACTTTCTGGCTTGCTGCGGGGGAAGGAGGAAAACGAAAATAAATCTTCTTTTCCTCCGCTTCCGGCTTTACCAGTTCCATTTTTTCCAAGGCTTTAATGCGGCTCTGCACCATTGCCGCTTTTTTTACATTTGAACGGAACCGATTGATAAACTCCTTTTCCTTTTGAATTTCCTTTTTCTGATTTACATATGCCTTGCGCTGCCTTTCCAGTCGGGCGGCACTTTCCTTTAGGTAAAAAGTATAATTTCCCTTGTAGCTATTCAATGCGCCAAGCTTCAGTTCCATCGTCCGCTCAGTTACATTTTCCAAAAATGCACGGTCGTGGGAAATGACAAGGATTGCACCCTGATATCTTTTTAAATAATGCTCGAGCCAATTTTGCGAGACCACATCGAGGTGGTTGGTTGGCTCATCCAGAATAAGCAATGAAGGGGACTGAAGCAGGAGTTTACCCAGAGCGATCCGCATTTGCCAACCTCCGGAAAACTCCTCAACCGGGCGGTCCAGGTCTTTCATTGAAAAGCCCATTCCAGTTAAAACTTTTTCCACCCGGGAGTTCATTTTTTCCGGCTCAAAACTGGCAAGCTGAGTTTCCCATCCTCCCATCAGGTCGATCAGGTCATAAAATTCTTCATCATCGGGATCAAGTTCCGCCAGTTTGGCCTCTGCCTCATCCAGCTTTGCCTGCAAATCTGCAGCTCCTGCAAATGCCTTTGCTGCTTCCTCCCGAACGGTACCCCCGGAGGCATGCACCCCATCCTGCGGCAAGTACCCCACCGTGGCATAATCCGGTTTTTCAATCCCACCATCATCTGGGTTCACCTCTCCCATCAGCATTCTTAAAAGTGTGGTCTTGCCCGAACCGTTTGAACCAACCAGAGCAATCCGGTCACGGGGACCGATTGTTTCAGAAATTTCGTTGAATAATTTCTTGTGCCCGTAGGAAAGAGTTACCTCGCGAATAAAAATCATCCGTCCACCATAAGAAAAGGAAGGCAAGCGATCAATTACATTACCCTTTTCTGCCCCCTTTGAAATGGATAAGATAGCAAAACTCCGATTCTTCCATGCCTCGTTATTGCCTAATTGTAAGCCTTCTTATTTTTTTTGTTTCTTCATGCTCCATTCCTGACCTTGAAGAGCCGGGTATTTTGAAAGAGGCAGAAAATGAGGCCATTCTCCTAAGTTCCCTGCAAAGAAAGTTTATGTATGGGATGTTTTATTTATATGTTGATAAAAGCGGAAATCCATACACCGGGTGGGCGAAAGAATGGAATCAGGAAGAACTTCAGACCTACCTCGGCTACTTAAAGGATGGC
Organism: Opitutales bacterium; assembly: GCA_038137235.1. Classification (GTDB taxonomy): domain Bacteria; phylum Verrucomicrobiota; class Verrucomicrobiia; order Opitutales; family Seribacteraceae; genus Chordibacter. The sequence goes on from JAYQBI010000019.1 coordinate 13,514, forward strand.
AGAAAAGAAGGTACATGGATTTCACGGGATGAAAATGGAACCACCCGCACAAAAATTGGTTGGACCGAAGATCGAATGGAGGGAATTTTCAAAATTTGGCATGCAAATGGTCAAATTAAGGTCGATGGGAAGACCCACGATGGAGAAGTGGATGGAGAATGGCGGGAATTCTACTCCACCGGTCAGTTGGCATGTAATTCAATCAACAATAATGGCCATCTCATTAGCATCAGGGTATGGAATCCCGACGGCACTCCCTGCTCACTCTCCCGGGTAACATATGGAAACGGCACATTTTTCCGCTATCTTGAAAACGGACAACCTGAGCACAAAAGAATTTTCTTGGAAGGAGTAGAAACTTCTCGAGAAATTTTTAATCAGCGATGAATAATGTCACATTCGGGCAATAATTCCCGCAATTGATCAACTTGCTTTTCGGGAAAGGAATTGCCAACTGCCACCAATGTCTTGAGCTTTCGTAACACTTTCAGCGGAGTTAAGTCAGAAACTTGGTTATTCGCAAAAGTAAGCACTCGTAAATGGCGCATTCCAACCACTGCAGACAAATCATCAATTTGATTATTATCAAGATAAAGCTCTTTCAGCACAGTCAAACGAGAAAGAGGGGCAATGCTATTAATTTGATTTCCTTTAAGGCTAAGTTCCTGCAATTTTGTGAGGTTTGATAATGGAGACAGGCTGCGCACTTGATTTTGGTCTATTCTAAGTTGTTCGAGGTTGAGTAAATTTGCCAGTGGCCAAATATCAGCAATTTTGTTGCGGCTTAGTCTTAGCCAGCTAAGTTCCGGCAAACTGCCAAGTGGTTTAATATCCTCAATCATGTTTTCAGATAAATAAAGAGTCTGAATCCCATTGAGGTTTCCCAGTGGTGCAATATTCTTAATTTCGTTCGCTGTTAGGTACAATGTTCGCAGACTGGTCAATCCAGCCAATGGGGATAAATCAGACACTCTATTTTCATCAAGTGTCAGGCTCCACAAATTTGAAAGCTGGGAGATAGGAGTAAGATCATTAATTCCGCTAGTAACCGAAGAATCCACCTTAGGCATTCCATACAGACTTAAAACCTGAAGGTTTTTAAGTCCTGCCAGAGGGGATATATCTGATATAGGATTATGGGAAAGTCGTAACCATTCTAGGTTCTTGAGCGATTCGAAGGCACGAAGATCACGAATTCCACTTTCAACAAGTTCTAATTTTTTTCGGTCTTCCACCAATGCCTTGTGAGTGATAACTAAAGTTCTTAAGCCTCCGAAGGGAGCTGCTTCCTCTTCATTAGGTTTTATTCCAAGGTTACGGAAAAACTTTGCCTGAGAAATCTTATCATCCGCAATGATGGATAAGGACAGGGTGGAGAAAAATATTAAGGCAAGGGCAAACCGCACATCAATAACTAACCATTGTGCAACAACGCGGTCAAGTCACCC
>JAYQBI010000020.1:0-6719 GCA_038137235.1 Opitutales bacterium
TTGAATTACGGTTCGTATATTTGCCCAAGAGTTTAGCGGCACAGACTCGATCGCTTTCCACTTTTGACCGTATTTTTTGGGAGGCCGATTCAAGAGTCTTATCAATCGTGGAACGGTACGTGGAATTGGGTGACCCCGACTGATTATTCTCTGTTTGCAATGAGTCTGAAAGAGGCACAGGCACCTGAGACCATGAGGCTGACACGAACCAGAAAATACTTAGGAAAAACAATGCTTGGCTGGTCTTCATCTCAAACCTTTTTTTCTGCGCCAAATCCATTCGATACCTGCTGTTAAAAATAAAGCCAATGCAAGTGGCCAAAAACTGGCGAGATCATTTCTTCTTTTGACCGTAGGTAAAGAATTCGAAAGTTGTGGTTTCCAATCCGGGCTCAGATTAGAAATATGCACAAATTCGCCACCAGTTAAATTTGCCAGCATACGAAGCTCCTGCTCTGCATAGCGTGAATCTCCGGCCTCCAGCCCATGTTCCTCCACTCTTATATAAGAGGTTTCCTCCAAGGTTTCTCCATCGGGAAAGCGTAAGTTGTAACCGATGCGATAGGAGCCGGGAAATGAAGGACGAAATTCTCCGGAATAAGATCCGACACGCCCACTCCGGGGAAATAACTTCAACTGCTGGGAAAAATCACCTGGACCAGACACATTAACATCAATCAATGCATCCATAGATGGTTCAAAATTGGAACCAAGCACTTGAAGGTTCAAAGAAACCATTTCCCCACGCGGCACTGCTTGATCTAGAACAGGCAAACGAACCCTCTCTACACTACCGGAGCCCAACCACTGCACTAAACTCTGCCAAAAATTTGTAAATTCCTTGGACCTATCCTCATTGAGCAATGCCCTTTTCCAGTCATGGGAAGAACCCCAGTAAGCAGATTTCCCGGAACCGTATGCTTGCACAACAAGGGCAGATCTTTTTCGGTCTGATCGTAATCCAACAATTCCCAAGGAAGCTGGATTTTGTTCTGAAATAAGGAAAGCAGGCATACCTCCGGGCAAGAAGGCTTTCCATTGATTTACCCTTTTTCTTTCGGAAAAGAGTGGATCCGAATCGACTTCCAGGGATACCGACTGTTTGGGTCTGATTTCTTCAAATTGTAAGGCAGGAAAAACTCCCCCCAGTTTTTCTCGAGCACCAAGCGGAGAACCAAAAGTAAGCAATCCCCCTCCCCTTTTTTCGACATACTGCCTGAGTGAACTCACCAGGGTAGAATTAAGTTCCCCGAGGCATTCAAGATCAAGAATGACCACATCGTACTGCATCCAGAAATCTGGATCAGATGGATATCCCTCAGGGGAAACCTTCTCTCCACGTGCATGAAATGTCTCTTCTCCAAGTCGGATCAGTGCACTTAACTGGAAACTTTGCCCACTCAGGGAATGTTTAATAAATGGATAAATTGGTCGTGCCTGATTGGACAGATACAAAACAGAAAACAAATCAGGTTCCCGGATCATGACCACTCTGAAATCAGCATCATCAGAAGGATCATCATCTCCTTCCAAGGAGTCTATCATCACCCGATAATTTCTGCGTCCAGCTCGATCTGGAACCAGGGGGGAGAACTTGATCAGGCGGGTTTCATTGGAAGCCACTGTGATCGGAATTTCCTCATGTAAATCATCATCTTCCAGGAGACGAACCGTACTGCTGCATGACCGAGGATAAGAATTGGTAACTTCGACAACCAGGCCAAGCTCCTCTTTCGCCTTGGCTTCCACAGGCGCATCAACAAACCGGACTGACAAATTTCCACTCCTGCTGGTTTGACCAACACCAATCACATTAACCGGAATTCCCCGCTCCAAGTATTTTTGCCCCACTGCAATGGGTGAGGAACCTAAATTGTTACGCCCGTCAGAAAACACCGTAACGCCAGCAAGTGGAAGCGGGTGCGTTTCCTCCAAAATTTCGGATAACGCAGTACCCAAAGCAGTTGGCTTTCCGGATTGAGGCAATCCCCATGAACCTTCCTTGAGTGAAAAAACATCATCCCCCGAAAAGCCCATTCTTTGTACGAGTCCAAAGGATTCCCGCATCCTATTAATCCATGAATCGGGTTGATTTAAATCGAGATAGTTTCTGGCTTGATCAAGCCTGCGGTGATCAGTGGATTGATCGCGTTGATTCATACTCCCAGACAAATCAACTAATGATACCACCCGGATGGAAGAGGGATCGGGTTGCTCCTTTTCAATAAAAGGCCGTGAAATCAAAAATAATAACAATCCCGCAAAAACAATCCGTAAAGCAATTAACCGGAGAGCATTCCTCGGGGTGGTGGAGACAAAAAGAACGCGTGCATGCCAAAGTAAAGCCAGGACAAAAAGAATACAACCCGTCCACAACCAAAATGGGGAGAAAGGCCATTCAAAACCAAACGCATCCAAATTCATCGACCTTCAGCAATTCTGCGGAAATATTTTTCCACCTGTTTGCGGTATTGTACAGGAGCCCGGGTAGAATGATGATTCCTTAAAAGTTTTTCCTCAACTGCCTGCTGCCAGAGAAATTGTTCGACCAACTGGCTTGCCTTTTCCACTGCCCCTGCAGATATAGACCTGCCGTTAAGTGAATCTTCGGTGATTGCCGATTCTTCAAACATTCGAGTGAGGTTAAGCAATCTTTCATCTGAATCTGAATCTGTAAGGTTTCCAACAAGACGGGCCGCTTCCTCATTCATCTGCCGAAATATTTCCTCTCCCATTCCCGAAGTTTCCTGCCTCATGCTATCCAAGTGCTCAGCAAGCTCCGCAAGTTCCGAGCTGTTTCCATGGCGTAGCTTATCTTCCACTCCCTGCAGTTTATCACCAAGTTCCCCCAATCCCTTTTCTATTTTTTCCTGCTGCCTGGAAGCCTGGGGAAAAGCATCATAAAGCAAGGCATTTGACGCCTGTTTTCCCGAACGTTCCATTCCATTTTCACGGGCTTCCCTGAGAGATTTAAGCAACTGTTCCATGGCCTCCTCGTTGTGCTTTCCAAGAGAACGGGCAGTTTGGTCAATTTCATCAAGCAGTTCTTCAATACCTCCGTTCAGTGAATTCTGTTCTTGTCGCAACTTTTCGCCCTGACCGCCTCCCGCATTATTTGTTTTTTGCTGAAGGTTTCCCTGCCCCTGTTCAAGCTGGTTTGCCCGTTGGGTAAGTTGGTCCACCATCGTTGCAGACAATTGTGCCATTTCTCTTTCTATTCTGGAAACTGCTTCTCCAAGTGCATCCGCAGCTAATTCTCCATGTGGCTGGGCTTGCCTCGGTTGGTCACGGCGTAAGTCAGCCGCACCTTCCTTCATTTCCCTGCCTGCTTGTTCCAATTCGGAAACATCACCAAGTTTTCCAGTTTGATCATATCGCCGATCCCGCAATTGTTGGAGCTCCTGACGGATATTTTCCTGATCACTGGCAAGGTCCTGATTTGGCTTACCCTTTTGACCACGGCCAGCTGCCTCTCCCATTTGCTCATTCAATGAATCCTGTCTACTCTGCAAATCCCTGAGTGCATCGAGCTGAGAAGCTAGTTCCTCCAGTTTTTTCGATGGATCTTCCGGGTTTTCTGCTGTTTGATTATTTTCCTGAGTTTGACCACTCTCCGGTTTGCCTTCAGTAGGCTGGCCTTGGCCCTTTGCTTTCTGCTTTTCCAGCTCCTGCATCAGTGCATACAATTGAACTAATTTCCTCAGGGTTTGTTCAGTTGATTCAATGGATTCCTCCAACTGATAATCCCCGGTGTAAATTTCAGTTTGCTCAATATGATAGGTTGCCTCGTTGAGAAGTTCTCCTAGATCAATCCCATTTGAGATAGGAAACCGTCCCGCAAACTCATCATAGGTTTTTGTCATTTCGTGTTTTAGATCCAGGGAGTCCGCACAAATTGCGAGTGATTGGTTTTGCCGCTCCGTGCCCTCCTCCATCATAGCGTCATAGGTATCACGAAAGATCTGCTTAGTACGGTTGATAAATTGACGGATTGGAATTTCTTTTGATTCACCCTCCATTCCCCCTGCCTGCTCCTCTGATTCTGTGGTATTTCCCTCTGGGGGGAGTATTTCGATAAAGTATACTTCAGAACGGGCAATTTGGCCCTCGGGCTCGCGGTTATCCTCCGCAAAGGCTATGTAGGTTAAAAGATCTCCAACTGCCAATGGAAATTCACTGAGGTCAAGAATGCCGGTAACTGATTTCTCTTTTTCGACAGGATCAACAAACAAGAGATCCTCCTTTTTGATTCCGTCGTGAGAGATATGAAGTCTCAAGTCTGAGATACCATGGTCATCGGCCGCAAATAGATCGATCAATAAGGGCTCGGCATCAAATGGAAGTTCCAAATCCTGTGCGGGTGAAGAAATTTCCACCACTGGGGGTTCATCAGGCAAAGGAGATAAAATCATTGGGTCCAGCATGACCGATGGTCGATCAGGTTCATCCAAATCACGGAGTACTAACTTACCACTCCATTCCTTATCCAAGGTGAATTTTTGGTTAAAAGTTACCTGCCCCACGGCATCAAGGCTGTGATTCCCATCTGATGATTGTAGCATTGCCCCAATGTTTTTGGGTTTATCCAAGACCCTTACATCCAAACTGATACGGCTTCCCTCCGGCACCTCCAGATAACCAAATCCATTATGGTTAATTTCAGGCATTTTCAAATAAGCAGGCGGTTGAATTGCCCAATGAGCAAACTCCAGTGTGGGTGGTTCATAAGGGATAATTTCATGCCAAGATGTTTCTAGAGAGGAAGTAAAAACTCGGTATTGTACAGGCACTTGCAGGGCAGGAATAATAAATTCATATCTGGATGGAATTGCGGTGGGCACCATTTCAAAAGTGGATGATCCGGCAATCTCCACCCATGCTTTCTTTTCCCCACGATGTGAACGGGTAATATCGGCAAAAAGTGAAATGTCTAAGCCCTTTCGAAACTCAGAATCCGGGCCATATAACAAACTGCCATCAGCTCCCGTGGGTGCGGTATGAAGAGTAATTCCCGGAACTCCCGAAAGAACGGCTTTTGCCTTAAGTACCGGACTGCGGTTTAGGTTCCAGATTGAAAGCAAAAGACCACATAAAAAACCAGCAAGTAAAAGATTCCAAAATGTTTGCCCCGGCCTGACACCATGCTCCCAACGGATAAAATTACTTTTGCGGTCAACCTCTGATAACACTCTTTTCTGCATCAAGTCAGAAAATTTACCGGTTTGATGAATTTCCACCGCAGTATTAAGAGCATCTTTTAAGTGGGGGTTGCCCACCTCCACTTTCTCAGCAACTTTCTTGAGGGATGGCCGCTTTAGCCATTCCCTGAACATAAGGGTAATGAAAAAAAGACCTCCAACCAAAGTGGCACCAATAAGCAAGCTAATGGCATCACTCTCACGAATTGGAGAAAATACATCATAGAGATCAAGCAATATCAGCAAAACCGCCCAGCCAGAAAAACCAAGTACCGCACAAAACAGCGAACGGCCAAAAAAATAAAGCCGGGATTCGGTTTGCAGTTTCCGGATAAAATCAGGCATGGGTAGATAGACGGGAATGAGCAGACAGCATGGTTTCTCCAATCAAGAGAAGAGCTGCGGCCAAGGCAAACCACATCCATAATGGCTGATCACTGGAATGATCAGGTAGAACTTCGGATAATTCAGTATCCTCTAGTTGAGTTTGACTGCGTGAACCATTGAGAACCTCCTGTATTTCATTTTTAGTCATTACTTCGGGTAGAGATTCAGCTAATGGTGCATGCACGGAAATCTTCTTACCCTGATACTGAAATAATCCTGGATTGATCGCATTGAACGACATTTCAGAAGACACGATTGATTCCCCTGATTGCAAGACAAGCCTCCCGGTATTTAATAATTCATCAGATGTAAGGCCACAAAGTTCGACCATTAAGGGAAGAAAGCTATTCCGGGTGGGCAGATCAGTCCAATCAGGGAGTAAACGAAAGCATAGAAAAACTAGCCGTCCACCCCCTGGGAATTTTCGAACCAATGCAAGCGGACGACCCTCACGGTCGTAAAGAGGGCATTCCAAATTATCATCCCAATCCCTTAGGGAAAGAAATCTCCTGACTTGAGTAAGGTAAAGGTCTCTAACAGAATCCCCCGCAAATACTTGGCTAAGTGGGTTTTGATCATCAAGTACCTCTATCCGGTATGGATCTAAACGGAATTCAGTTTGAAGCAGTCGATTAAAGGTAAAATCCATCAGCTTGCTCTCCCGCAATAGCTGATTCATTCCAACATAGGATTCGCCGGGAGTAAGTAAGGCAGTTCCACCACCATTCAAATGATCAATGAGTAATGAATTTGTTTCGTTGTTCGACCAGTCTGAAAAACCTGGAATTAAAAGACAATCAAACTGCCCACCATCACTTACCTCTGCCCAGCGGTTCCATACTCCATCCCCCACACTTTCCATTACTGCTTGTAAAAACTCTTTTTCGGCCTGGTCCGAAAGTTCCATCGGAGAACGGGTAAGGAAGGCAAATCCTCTCGCTGGAGGAGGGGTTACCCAGAGGGATCGATTATTATCCCAGGAACAGGAATCATTAGCATCAAGAATAATGGATGCACTGGCAAAATCTTCCGCAGGCAAATTAAATTGAGCCTGCTCAGAACCAAGCGGAGGAAGAACTAAATCAATTGTTTCCCTCCTTTCGCCACCTGCAAAAATCGACAAACTCACTGGAG